>NZ_RZOS01000323.1:0-6714 GCF_004022605.1 Mesorhizobium sp. M4B.F.Ca.ET.089.01.1.1 | reverse complement strand
TGACACGACATGGCTGCGGATCGAGGCCGCGAAGATGCCGTAGCCGGCGAAGACGACGAAGGTGACGAGCATGAAGACGCCGGAGAGCTCCAGCATCTTCGAAAACGCGTTCGGTTCGGTGGTGCTGACGAATTGCGGCAGGAAGGCAAAGAAGAAGATCGACAGCTTCGGATTGAGGATATTGATGAGGATGCCGGATGTGATGACCTTGCCGGCCGAGCGCGGCGCGACGTTCTCGTCGACACTGAGGCCGCCCTTCTCCTTGAGCGTGTTCCAGGCCATGTAGAGCAGATAGGCGACGCCCAGATATTTTAGCGTCTCGAAGGCGACAGCGCTGGTGTGCAGCACCGCGGCGAGGCCAGTGATGGCGGCCGCCATATGCGGGATGATGCCCAGCGTGCAGCCGAAGGCGGCAATGATCGAGGCGCGAGCGCCGCGCGAAAGGCCGGCGCTCAGCGTGTAGAGAACGCCGGTGCCCGGCGAGGCGACGACGATCAGCGTCGTCAACAGGAATTCGATGCTCATAGATCCTCCGCAGCCCCTGCCCGGCGCGGAAGGTATCCGGCCGCTTGAGGCGGGGCAAGCGGGCGCGAGCTAATCTCCCCCGCAAGGGGGTGACGAACAAGCGGCAGCCCATGCGCGGCACGCGCCATCAGGCAGTCGTCGCCGCCGGGCATGCAGGCGCGGCAGACATCGGGGCGGAGCTCATAGATGCCGCAGGCCGTGTGCTTGCCGATCTCGCCGGAGAGCGCGGAACAGCGCACGCCCTCGCAGCGCATGCCGGACAGGTCGGCCGACACGAATTTCTCCGGGATGCGATCGAGCTGCGCGTCGTCTTCCGTCGAGAAACGCGGCCATTCGGCCGAGTAGGAACAGCAGGCGCCGCAGCTCTGGCAATCAAAGACGACGCTTTCAGCGACACCTGTCCAGCCGAGACCGCTGGCCAAGCCGGATGGCCAGTTCGGATCTTCGTGATCGGCCTCGTGCGGCAAAGCGCTATTTCTTCTTTTTGGTCTTGCGAGGCGGCGTTTGCCCCGACCCGTCGAACAGGTCGGTCGCCGCCGGCTTATCGGCCTTCGGCGCGGCGGCCGGCTTGGCCGGCTTGGCTGCAGGCGGAGACGCGGATGGAGCCTTGGCGGAGAATTTGATGGCCATGTCTTTCCTTGCCGTGAGCATGGGGACGCGCGGCACTGCGCGTCGATCGACGAATCCCAGCCGGTCCTAGCACAGATCGGCGCCGCGGAAACGGAAAAGGCCAGCCTTGCGCCCGGGTGCCGCACAGTCGCGCCGACAGGGGCTGCAATTTTTCTTCGCCGGCTGTGGAACCGATGCCGAGGTCAGCCGTTATGGTGATGTCGTCGGTTCATGAGAGCAATCTCAAGTTTTCGGACGGCAAAAGGACGCCCCCACGCAATAAACCGCGCGAGGGGCGTTCTTTTATGGCGCTCACATGATCACGCTCATCATCGGCAGCACCTCGTAGCGGAAGCCGCGGCCCGACCGCACAACCGGATCCGCATCGGTCACCGCCCTCGCCTCGGCTTCGGTGCCGACGCGAAGGATGCACAGGCCCCAGGGCCCGGTCGGGTCGGCGACCGGGCCAGCGATCATCATTCTCCCCTCGCGAAGCTGGGTCCGCAGATAGTCGGCATGGCGGCCCATCAGTGCCCGCTCCTCCTCAGTCAGGGTGAAGGCGAAATCCGGGCGCGGCGGGATCAGCCGGCGATGGAACACGCCGGACGGCTTGATGCCTGCCTCGGCGGCGAGGAACTGGCCGAGCCAGCCCAGAACCCGCTCCCAGCCGGAGCCATGGTCGCGGCAGGAGCCGTGGCGCGCGCCAAAACCCTCGTTGCGCAGCGTCAGCCGCGTTCCGTTCTCCACCGGCTCCAGCGTGTAGGTGACGGTCGTCACCTGGTCGCCGTCCCACGGCGCCTTCCAGGTCATCACCAGGCGGTGCGGCGGCTCGACCTCGACATATTCGCCCTGGACGTGGAAATCACGGTCGTCGGCGCCCTTGCCCTCGGAGCGCCAGGCGCCGCCCGGCCGGACGTCAGCGGTGTGCTTCGTGGTGCGGTACATGTCGTCCGCACCCCACCAGAGCGGGATCTGGTCCGCGGCGGTGATCGCGCGGAACACCCGCTCCGGCGGCACGGCGATCGTCACCGTGGCCAGGATGGTGCCAGCCGACACGTCGGCGATCGCGCGTGATCTGTCGTTGCCCGCCATCACTCTTCCTCCAGATAGGATTTCAGATTGCCGAGGCTCGCCTGCCAGAAGTCGCGGTAGGGCAGGATCCAGTCGGCGACGTCCTTCAGTTCGGCCGGCTCCAGCCGATAGAGCCGCTCGCGGCCGTACTTCTGCTCGGAGACGACGTTGAGCTCGCGCAGGATGCGCAGATGCTTGGAGATCGCCGGCCGGCTCTGCGAAAAGGCCGAGGCCAGCTCGTTGACCGGCGCCGGACCCAGCCGCAAGCGGTCGAGGATGGCGCGGCGCGTCGGGTCGGCGATGGCGCGGAAAACGGAGCGGTCAGGATCAGCCTGCGGCATAATACGTATCCATTTGGTTACGTATTATGCCGCACCGGGATGGTGGTCAATTCTCTTCACCCGATATGTCGTTGCCGAGGCTGAAAGCCCATGCCGAAACCGCCCCGGCCGTCGAGGACGCCTTTGAGCCTCTCTGGAGGCCCTCCTGGTGGTCAGTCCTGTTCGTGAGGACCGGGCTCCGGCCACGGTTCCTTCGCCGCCTCCGCGTACCAATGCCGCATCGCCGGTGTCGACAGCACGGCGTCGACATAGGCCCGCGTATCGGGCGCTAGTTCCCCGCCATAGGTGTCGAAGCGGGTGACGATCGGAGCGTACATGGCGTCGGCCGCGGTGAAATGGCCGAACAGGAACGGGCCGCCCTTGCCGTATTCGGCGCGGCATTGCCGCCAGATCGCCTCGATGCGAGCCCGCTGGACCTCGCCCTCGGAATCGAGCGGCTTGTGGCTCTTCGGCCGGCGCAGGTTCATCGGCCAGCCATAGCGGACCTCGCGGAAGCCGGAATGCATCTCGGTCGCCACCGAGCGCGCCAGGGCGCGGGCGCCGAGATCGTCCGGCCAGAGCTTTTTCTCGGGATAAAGGTCGGCCAGATATTCAAGGATCGCAAGGGTTTCCCAGACGATCCTGCCATTGTGATTCAACACCGGCACCAGGCCGGTCGGCGACACCTTGGCCAGATTGGCAAAGGTCTCGGGCGTGCGCAGGCGCACAAAACTCTCCTCGAACGGGATCTCCAGATGCCGCATCGCCATCCAAGGCCTGAGCGACCAGGAAGAAAAGCATTTGTTGCCGATGAAGAGCGTGAATTCAGCCAAGGCGGTTCCCCCTGTTTTCCCGTCACCTTAGTGGCGCGCGGCGAAGCGGCAAAGCGTTTCGCTGACGATATTGCCATCCAGCGCCTTCGCTCGGCTCGCTTCGAGTGCGGAACCGGGAGGCACATCAGCCCGTTTCTCTCGCGATTGGATCTCCGGGAGATGCGGAGATGGTGAACATCGACCAGATTGCGGGCCTAGCCAAGCAGATCAAAGGCTCGATCCGGCAGACGGTTGGCAAGGCCACCGGAAACCGTCCGATGCAAATCAGGGGCATCGCGGACAAGGCTACGGGCAAGGTGCAGAAGGCCTGTGGCGACATGAAAGCCGTGATCAAAAAGGCGATGTGATTTGGCAGGCCTTTGCCATCATGTCTCAAGCGCCTTCGTGAACGCGTTGGTGAAGACAACTTCGCCATGGTCGCCGGCGGCCTCGCCCAGCACCACGTCCATGCTGTCGGCGGTCACCCGGGCCAGCGCGAAGCCGCCCATATAGGCGGCCTTCGGCTTGAACAGGTCGAGCCCGTCGCGGCGGTAGATCATCGGCACCTCGTGCTGATGGCCGTGGAAGATTGCGATGACGCTGTAGCCCTTGAGGGCCGCCAGCAGCGCCTGGCGATCCGCCTCGCCCCACCAGTGCGGCGCGCCGGTGCCGCCGTCGTCATAGGTCCGCTTGGCCGGATCCCAGCGCTCGGTCGAAAAGATGTCCCAGCCATAGTGCTGGAACAGGATGACCGGGCGGCCGTCGCCGGCATAGGTAGCCAGGTCCTGCTTCAGCCATGGCAGGCTGCTCAGCGCGCCATGGCCGGTGTCGCCGGCGAAGCGGTGCGTCTGGACGAGATGCAGGCCGCCCCAATCCCAGGAATAGCAGTCGGTGTCGACGTCATAGTCGGTCGCCGGCACCGGCGGCTTGAAGAACACGCCGGCGCGATGGTTGACCTCGACATAGTCGCGCAATTCGCGGCGGTACCAGTCGACATGCGGCGGCGAGCCGTTCTGGTCGAGGTCGTGGTTGCCGAGCCCGACATAGACGGGCATGTGGACGCGGTCCGGACCGATGCCCTGCTGGTAGCGCTGGCTGAACTGCAGCAGCTGCGTGCCCTCGCTGGGCTCGGTGACCTGGCCGCCGCCGTCGTCGGTGATGTCGCCGCCGGTGACCAGGCCAAGCGGTGTGCCGATGCGGCTGCCGGCCGAACGCAGGCCGGTGGCGATACCGCCGATCTCGGCCGGCCATTGCTTGTCGGCGATGCCGTTCAGCGCGGCGACGCTGCGCAGCAGCGCGGCATCGGTCTTGCCCTCCTGCAGGCAGTTGGGGCTCAGCCCGCTCGCCATGCGACAGGCGTGGATATCGGCGATGAACAGGAAGGTGGCGTCGATCGGCTGGATGCGCTTTCCGGTCTGGCCGTATGCCTGGCGACCAAAAGCGCCGGCCGCCGCAAATCCCGCCATCCGCGCCAGGACAGCGCGACGGGAGATCGAATGGGTTCGGCTGCGATTCATCATGGCCGAGATTCAGCACAGGCGGCGCCCGGCCGTCCAGTTCCCTCCCCGACCCGCCAAGCATCGACATGGCGGCATGGGTCTGGCAGTCTTGCGCCTTCAACTTGAGCGGGAAGAGGAAGATTCGATGAAGGCCGCAACGATCGGCATGGCCCTGCTTGCCACGGCGGGCACCGCGCATGGCGCCGAATGCGTCGATGCCAAGACCGCCAAGACCGGCTTCGTGCTGGAGATGCCGGGCGTCCGCAGCGAGTTCCGGCCGGCGGCCGGCGGCATGGTTTCGGTCGCCAACACATACCAGTCGGAATCGCCGCAGACGCAGTATCTCTATGCCGGGCTGATCGAGGTGTTCCGCGACAGCACGACGGGCCATCTGGCGATGATCCCGCTTGGCGACCTGAAAAAGCTGTTTCCGCTCAAAGCTGGCGCGAAGAGCACGACGCAGTTCGTCGAGCTGTCGCCGATGAAGCAGCCGAAAGGCACAAAGACGCTGGAACTGGCGGTGAAGGGCAAGGAGACGTTCAGCCTCGGCGGCTGCAAATACAATGTGCTGGCGGTCAAGGAGACGATCAAGAACCAGGACGGCGAGACGCTGGACACGTTCACCGCGCTCTACGCGCCGGATCTCGGCGCATCGCTGGCCCGGCGCTATGACGAGGGAACGAATTCGGAAAGCGTGGTCGGCTACGAGACGATCAAGCCGCTGCCGCAGTAGCGCCTGACGGCCGGAGGAAGCGCTGGCGGGCCGACATCAAAGGGTTCTCGGTCGCGGCAGCACCCTGCGGCGCCGCCTCGCTGCCAATCCGTTCTGTGAGGACGGGGCGCCCTGCTCCAACCCCGCCAGGCAATCCCGCAGCAGACCCGCATCCTGCGCCGTCTTGGCCATCGACATGGCGCCCGAATAGGCGGCGACCGCCAGCGTGGCATAGCGCTCGGGGTCCGTGCCCTCGTCCCGGCCCGCTTGCCGGTCGACCCGCAGCTTGTCGGCGATCGCCAGCCGCCACCGGGCAAAAATGCCGGCAAGCGCAATGCGGAAGTCCGGGTCGGCGAGCGACAGTTCATGCGCGAGGTTGTTGAGCGGACAGCCGCGCACAAAACCTTGCCGTTCCAGTTCCGCCGCCACCGCCTCGAACACGGCGCGGACGCCTTCGCGCGCCGAGGATGCGGCGCGCACCGGCGCGATCCAGGTCTGATCGACGGCGGCGGCCACCCGCTCCTCGATCACCGCCAGCGCCAGTGCCTTCTTGGTCGGGAAATGGTGATGCAGCGCGCCGCCGGTGACGCCCGCCGCCGCCATCAGGTCGCCGAGACTGGAGGCATGATAGCCGCGCGCCTGGAAGGATTCCTCCGCCACATCGAGCACGCGCCGGCGCATGCCTTCCGGGTCGTTGGTGCGTTTTTGGCGCATCGCCATCTCCTCCATCTTCCCTTGGGAGAGAAGGTGCCTGAACCAAGTGAAGGCGGATGAAGGGTGCTCCAGCCTGGCAAGGACGGCGATCCGTCCGGCGCCCTCATCCGTCTTGGCGCTGCGCGCCAATCCACCTCTCCCCGCAGAGGGAGAAGGAAGAGAGAAATAGCAGATTGACAAAACAGGACAACCGGTCTGTTTTACAAAACAGGACGATCACCCTGTTTTGGAGTCGACAATGGACCTTGCTCGAAACGAAACCTCTGCACGCCTTGCGTCACCGATCGTGGAACTCAGGCAGTACACGCTGAATCCCGGACGGCGCGAAACGCTGATCGACCTCTTCGACCGCGAGTTCATCGAAACCCAGGAGGCGGCGGGCATGACCATCATCGGCCAGTTCCGCGACCTCGACCGTCCGGACATGTTCGTGTGGATGCGCGGCTTCGCGG
>NZ_RZOS01000322.1:0-6714 GCF_004022605.1 Mesorhizobium sp. M4B.F.Ca.ET.089.01.1.1 | reverse complement strand
CCCCCCTCTCTGTCCTGCCGGACATCTCCCCCCTTGAGGGGGAGATGTCCGGCAGGACAGAGAGGGGGGCGAAGGATCTCGGCCTCTCCCATAATCCCGTTCAACACGCGGTGGCCCCATGACCATCGCCGCGCTCAACTCCAACCCCGCCGCGCCTGCCATCCTGCCGGGCAGCGGCGGCCTGCGCGGCGCGCTCTCCGACCTGTTCTGGCGCCGGCCGAAGCTGTTGCTGCTGTTGATGCTGCTGCCGCCGGTGCTGTGGCTCGGCGTTGTCTATATCGGCTCGCTGTTCGCCCTGCTGGCGCAGAGTTTTTTTTCCATCGACGAGTTCTCCGGCCTCATCAACCGCGAGTTCACGCTCAAGACCTATGGCGACCTGCTCCAGGCCGCCAATCTCGACATCATCCTGCGCACGGTGACGATGGCCGCGCTCGTCACGCTGGCCTCGGCGATCATCGCCTTCCCGATCGCCTACTACGCGGCGCGCTATGCGCGCGGCCGCTGGAAGGCGCTGTTCTATCTTGGCGTCATGCTGCCGCTGTGGTCGAGCTACCTGGTCAAGGTCTATGCCTGGAAGCTCATCCTCGCCAAGGAGGGCATCCTCACCTGGCTGCTCGGCAAGCTGAACCTTTTGTGGCTGCTCGACGCCTGGCTGTCGCTGCCGATCGTCGGCGGCAACTCGCTGTCGGTGTCCTTCACCGGCACCTTCATCGCCTTCGTCTATGTCTGGCTGCCGTTCATGATCCTGCCCGTCCAGGCGGCGCTCGAGCGCGTGCCGGGCAATCTGGTCGAGGCCTCGTCCGATCTCGGCGCCTCGCCCGGCCAGACCTTCCGCAACGTGCTGTTCCCGCTGGCGCTGCCCGGCATCGTCGCCGGCTCGATCTTCACCTTCTCGCTGACATTGGGCGACTACATCATCCCGCAGATCATCGGCACCTCGCGCCTGTTCATCGGCCAGGCCGTCTATTCGCAGCAGGGCACGGCCGGCAACATCCCGCTCGCCGCCGCCTTCACCGTGGTGCCCATCGTCATCATGGGCTTCTACCTCTGGGGCGCCAAGCGCATGGGGGCCTTCGATGCGCTCTGACGGCTCGCCTTCCGCCCCGCTCGGCCTGAAGATCGCCGCCGCCTGCGGCCTGCTCTTCCTGCACCTGCCGATCCTGCTGATCTTCGTCTACGCCTTCACGACGGAGGAAAAGAGCTTCGTCTGGCCGCCGCCGGGGCTGACCACGCAATGGTTCGCCGTCACCTGGAACCGCCCGGATGTGTGGGAGGCGCTGTCGCTGTCGATCCGCGTCGCCGCCATCTCGACGGCGATCGCGCTGGTGCTCGGCACGCTGTGCGCCGCCGCCGTCTCGCGCACGCGCTTCTTCGGCCGCGAGACCATCTCCTTGCTGGTCATCCTGCCGATCGCCCTGCCCGGCATCATCACCGGCATCGCGCTGCGCTCGGCCTTCGCGCTCGCCGACATCCCCTTCTCGTTCTGGACGATCGTGCTCGGCCACGCCACCTTCTGCGTCGTCGTCGTCTACAACAATGCCGTCGCCCGCTTCCGCCGCACCTCCGGCTCGATGATCGAGGCCTCGATGGACCTCGGCGCCGATGGTTTCCAGACCTTCAGGCATGTCGTGCTGCCCAACATCGCCACCGCGCTACTTGCAGGCGGCATGCTCGCCTTCGCGCTGTCCTTCGACGAGGTCATCGTCACCACCTTCACCGCCGGCCAGCAGCAGACCGTGCCGATCTGGATGCTCGAAGAGCTGATCCGCCCGCGCCAGCGTCCGGTCACCAATGTCGTGGCCATGGTCGTGGTTCTGGTGACGCTGCTGCCGATCCTCTTTGCGTATTACCTGACCCGCGACGGCGACCAGATCGCTGGTTCGGGCAAATGAAGAACAGCGAATAGGGAATAGCCAATAGCGAATAAGGGAAAAGTCGACCGCCAACCTATTCGCTACTCGCTATTCGCTACTCGCTCCTGATCAAGGAGAAATCTTATGGACACCCAGATGCTGATCGGCTCGACCTTCGAGAAGGGCACCGAGACCGAGGAGCCGATCCTCAATCCAAAGACGGGGGCGACCATTCTAAGCCTGCCTGAAGCCAGCCCGGCGCAGATCGAGGCTGCTGTCAGTGCCGCCGAACAAGCGTTCCTCAGTTGGTCGCGCACCACGCCGGCGCAGCGCTCCGGCTATCTGCTGAAGATCGCCGACCGCATCGAGGCCGAGGCCAAGGAATTCGCTGCGCTCGAGGCGCTGAACTGCGGCAAGCCGATCAACTCCGTGCTCAATGACGAGATTCCGGCGATCGTCGACTGCTACCGCTTCTTTGCCGGCGCCGTCCGTTCGATGCCCGGCCAGGTCGCCGGTGAATACCTGCCCGGACACACCTCGATGGTCCGGCGCGACCCGATCGGCATCGTCGCCTCGATCGCGCCCTGGAACTATCCGCTGATGATGATGGCCTGGAAACTGGCGCCGGCGATCGGCGGCGGCAACACCGTCGTCTTCAAGCCGTCCGAGCAGACGCCGCTGACGGCGCTGAAGCTGGCCAGGATCCTGGCCGAGATCCTGCCGGAAGGTGTCGTCAATGTCGTGCTCGGCCGTGGCGAAAGCGTCGGCAACGCGCTGATCAACCATGCCAAGGTCAACATGATCTCGATTACTGGCGATGTCGCCACCGGCAAGAAGGTGCTGCAGGCGGCCGCCAAGTCGGTCAAGCGCACGCATCTCGAGCTCGGCGGCAAGGCGCCGGTCATCGTCTTCGACGACGCCGATCTCGGCGCCGTGGTCAGCGGCCTGCGCGCCTTCGGCTACTACAATGCCGGCCAGGACTGCACCGCCGCCTGCCGCATCTATGCCGGCAAGAAGGTCTACGACAAGCTGGTCGCCGACCTCTCCTCCGCCGTCTCGACCATCAAGTACAACCGGCCGGACGACACCGAGAACGAGATCGGCCCGCTGATCTCGCGCCGCCAGCGCGACCGCGTGTCGAGCTTCGTCGAGCGCGCCTCGGAACTGAAGCACATCGAGATCACCACCGGCGGCAAGCCGGGCGAGGGCTCGGGCTTCTACTACCAGCCGACGGTCGTTGCCGGCGCGCTGCAGGAGGACGAGATCGTGCGCCGCGAGGTGTTCGGCCCGGTTGTCTCGGTCACGCGCTTCTCGGAGGTCGACGAAGCAGTGAACTGGGCAAACGACAGCGATTATGGGCTGGCCTCGTCGGTGTGGACCAGGGACGTGTCGCGCGCCATGGCGACGGCTGCCCGCCTGCAATATGGCTGCACCTGGATCAACACCCACTTCATGCTGACCAACGAGATGCCGCATGGCGGATTGAAGCAGTCCGGCTACGGCAAGGACATGTCGCTCTACGCGCTGGAGGACTACACCGCCGTCCGCCATGTCATGGTGGCCCACGGCTAGCGCCATTCGCAGGGAACCTACCATTCAAAACCAGGGAGGAAGAAGATGCATCGCCGCCAGTTTCTGACATCAGCAGCCATTGCCGCCACGCTCCTTGCCGTCGCGCCGGCCTTTGCCGACGACAGCGCGAAGTCGGTTATCGAAGCATACCTCGCCGCGTGGAACGCTCATGATTCCGCCAAGGCCGCCGGCTATTTCGCCGACGACGTCACCTACTACGACGCGTCGGTCGGCACCCCCGTCAAGGGCAAGGAAGCGGCCAAGACCGGCGTCATCGACAATTTCCTCAAGGCCGTCCCCGACGCCGTCTGGACGATGAAGGGCGCGCCTGTGATCGAGGGCGACCGCGCCTCCTTCGAATGGGAGTTTTCCGGCACCAACACCGGCCCCTGGGCCGACGGCACCGCCGCAACCGGCAAGAAGTTCTCCTTCACCGGGGCCTCGATGTTTTCACTCAAGGACGGCAAGATCGCAACCCAGAGCGACTATTACGATGCGCTCGGTTTCTACAAGCAGCTAGGCCTGATGTAGGTTGCGGCTTCGGGCAAAAAAGGATGGCGGCGGGACTGCCATCCTTAAAGTATTCAGTTCACCGGTTGTCATCCGTTAAGTCTGTTGAACTGCCGCCGCGTGGCGACGGTTGCCGATTTACTGAATATTCAACCTGTGCGCGCAGCTTCGCTGACGGGAAACCACGCAGCGAGGGGGTTCGCGCATGACTGTCTCGAAGATCAAGCTGACAATGATCGGCGGCTTCTGCCTGCTGGTCGCCTTCTTCTGTGCCAAGGACATCATCGCCAAGAGCGGCTGGCCGCAGGTGCCGGCCGAAATCACGGCGGTCACGGTCGAATGCCTGATGGAATCGACCCAGCACAGGATCGTCTACAAGACAGTCAGCAGCGCCTCGATCCCATGCGAATTGGTGGAAGCATTCAAGTCGGTCCATGCCGACAAGGAATGGACGGTGAAACAGAAATTCACCGGCATCTTGCGCGTCGGCGCCGGCGCGGACGCCGTCGAGGCGACCATGGACCTGAACAAGAGCGGAGGCCGTGAGCCGCAGGTTGGCGACAAGCTCGTGGTTGTTCAGAATCCCGCCAAGGCGACACAGATCGAGCGGGCCGGAATGACCGGCACGCGTGTCATGCTGGCCGCCGGCGCGGCGGCGCTCGGCACCCTGCTCCTGTTCCTCGCGTTCAGGCGCCCGCGGCCGTCGTCCGCCAATGCCGCGGCCGCAGGCTTGCCGGGAGGCAATGCCGCCGAGCGCGCGCGCCAGGCGGACGCCATGATCGCTGCGGCGTTGGCCAAGCAGGCCACCCTGCCCAATCAGGGCCCGGCCGGCCGCCAGGCGGCAGCGGGGCTGGCCAGGGAGGCGCGCTTTTCGGGGCAGCGCAGCAGTTTCGGCCGCAAGGGCTGACGGCCGGACCAACGTCTGTCGCCCCGGAGCGGTTGCGGGCGACAGGCATGCCGATTGGGGCCGCCGCTATTCGACGATCCGGAAGATCTGCCAGACATTGGTGCCCGACACGACATAGGGCTCCAGCGCCTTGCCCCATTTGGCGTGCGCTTCGATCTTGCCGAGCTTGGCGAAGAACGCTTCCAGCTGGGCCAGGCTTTCGACTTGGTGGTGCGACTCGATCCTCGATTCATGCGCGCCGATCGATCCGGTCATGATCTGGAAGTTCAGATCTGAGATGCCGACCTGCGAGCCGACGTCGCGTTCCCATTGCCGCATCATGTCGAGCACGGTCTGCTTGTGGCCGAACTTGGCGTCGATCTGCCATCTGGCGCTGAACATTGTCGTTCTCCTGCGAGTTTGCGGCCCAGCCGCTGTTGATCTGCTTGCTTACTCGTCCCAGGCTTGCACCACGGTCTGCCGCGCGATCCTGCCGGCCTTGAGCTCCAGCATCGCCGCGCAGAACACCTTGGTGCCGTCGGGATAGGCGCAGGCCTGGGTGAAGGCGAGGTTGTCGCCATCGGCGATGGTGGTGTCGACCTTATGGGTCATCGCCCGGCTGCAGATGTCGTCCCAGAAGGTGGTGATCGCCGCGCGGCCGCGGATTTCGCGCGGCTTGCTCGGCGGATTGTTGCGGTCGATCACCCGCACCAGCGCGTCGTCGGTGTAGAAGCTCGCCAGCAGCTTGCCGTCACGGCCCTCGATTGCCTTCTTGATCGCAGCGCCGTCCACCAGTTGAGTCTTGGTCAGCATTTTCTCCTCCATGGCCCGCCGCAAGGCGGGACGTTCGATTGATCGGGGGCGCTGCCCGGCTCAAGCGCCGGGCAGACGCATTCCTCACTGCGACTTCGCCTTGACGGCGGCGAATACGTCGTCGGTCTGCTTCTTGAAGGTGGCGAGATCGACCTGGCTGCCATTGAGCATCGTCGACCAGTGGCGCACGATGGCCGCCATCGCGATCGCCTCCTTGATCTCCTCGTCGCTCGCGCCGTTGAGCCTGGCCGCCTCGGTGTGGAAATAGATGCAGTACTGGCACGGAATCTGCGCCGCCACCGCAAGCCCCATCAGCTCCTTCGTCTTGCCGTCGAGAGCGGTGTTGGGATTGAGCTGCACGCCCTTGATCTCGGCCCAGGCGCCGGCGACCGCCACGTCAGGCAGCGTCTTGAACATGTCGGGCACCGAACCGAGCGTCGCCTGGATGTCCTTGTAGGCAGCGGTGGCCGAGGCGTCTTCGGCTTTGGCGGGAGCAAGCGTGAAGACCGCGCCAATGCCTGCCACGATCACCAGCGATTTGAGTGTCCGGTTCGACTTCTCCATCTCATCCTCCATTGGCAGGTCCTTCGCGGCGAAATCCGCCTGTCCTGCATGGAGAAAATCCTAGCGCTCTGCCGCGCCGCGCCGCTTCGCCCAAAAGCGCCATGGCTCTCATGGCCCGTCCGGGCCAGTGTGCCTGGCCGAAAACGCCGCCGCCGCCGCCCGCGACGGCAGGTCGAGCTTGAGCAGGATGTTGGCGACGTGACGCTTGACCGTGTGTTCGCTGAGGCTGAGTTCTGCGGCGATCGCGGCGTTGCTCTTGCCGTCGGCGATCAGGTTCACCACCTCGCTTTCCCGCGCCGTCAGCGTCGCCGGCTCGGCTGGCCTGGCCTTCGGCCGGCAGGCTGGTTCCAGATGCTGTTCCGAGGTCGCGTGCACCACCGGCAGCGGGTCGTCCAGCTCGTCGAGGCTGATGCGGCCGGCCTCAGTGAAATGCAGCCCCGAGCCGACGGTGAGGTCGGCAACCAGCCGCGAGGCAAGGATGTCGCCGCGCCCGGCATGGCTGGCAAGCTGCAGGGT
>NZ_RZOS01000321.1:0-6726 GCF_004022605.1 Mesorhizobium sp. M4B.F.Ca.ET.089.01.1.1 | reverse complement strand
CTCCAGCGTCGGCGGCGAGACTGACGTTGGCGTCCAGCGCCGTGACCCGCCCGGTCGCTGTATCGCGAGCGGCGGAGGCTGCGATGGTGAGCGCTCGGCCATCGACATCGGCGTCGAAGGAGGCCTGCATGCTGCCGGGGCCGGTCTGCAGGACAGAGGCATTGGCCACGGCGACCCGCTTGACCGGACTGGTGTCCGACAGAACGAACTGGACATTGCGCAGATCGACCTGGCGAATCGAATCCTCGCGCACGGCATCGAGGGCGTGGTTGACATTGGCGAAGACCGCGGCAACCACCTTGTCCGGATCAACCAGGCCATCCGCGTTGCGAAGCGACGCCGTCCAGTCGCCGCCAGTGGATGGCATCGCCGCCAGCATGAAATGCGCATCGGAAATCCGGGCGCTGGTCAGGCGCACCTCGCCCGAGAGCAGCGGGATCAGCCGGATGCCGAAGCGGACACGGCCGGCATCGGCGATCGGCTTGCCGCCGGCGGTCTTCAGGCTGACGTCGCTCACCTGCAACGCGATGAAGCTCGACCCGTCGAGCGTCAGCCGCGCCGGGCCGACGGCGACATTGACATCGAAGCCGGCCAGTTTCTCGATGGCCGTTTCCGCCTCGGCGCGAAGCCGCTCGGTGCCGATGCCCGACGTGCCGAGCACATAGACCGCGGCAGCGGCCAGCAACACCAGAGCGCTGAACCCGGCGACCACGCGGGCAAGGATGCGGAAGCCTCGGCCTATCCTGGCGCGGCCGAGCGGCGGCACGGTGCAAGCAGAGGGGAAAGCCGCCAGGTCGGTGATCTCGTCACGCCTGAACCTGATCTTCTCGTGCTGCGGTTCTTCCTGATCCACGCAATCTTCCGTTGTAGCGAACTCGATCGTGGACGAATCCCCGTCTGACACTATATCGATGCGGCTTCGCGCGTAACCTCAAACAAGGGCAGCGACATGGCCGATCTCGACGTAGGCGATCTTGCGCCGCAATTCGATCTTCCACGCGACGGTGGCGGGTCGCTCAGCCTCGCCGCATTGCTGGGAAAGCCTGTTGTACTTTATTTCTATCCGCAGGACGACACCACGAGCTGCACCAATGAGGCGATCAGCTTTTCGCAATTGAAGCCAGACTTCGAGAAGGCCGGCGCCGTGGTCATAGGGCTGTCCCCCGACAGCATCAAAAAGCACGACAAATTCAAGCAGAAATATGACCTTACCGTCGACCTGGTCGCCGACGAGGAGCGCAAGGCGATCGAGGCCTACCATCTGTGGGTCGAGAAGACGATGTATGGCCGCAAATATATGGGCGTCGAGCGGGCGACGTTTCTGATCGGCAAGGACGGGCGCATCGCCAGGACCTGGCGGCAGGTCCGCGTCAAGGGCCATGCCGAAGAGGTGCTGGAGGCCGTGCGCTCGCTCTGAGGCCTGCTCGAAGGTCTTCGCCGCAACCTGATGCCCGCTCTGCGAGCATTGGTTACCGGCGCATTCGGCCCGGCAAAGCTTTATTAACCCTAATAATGTGTAATCAGGCTCTTCGTGGCGTCACAACGAAAGCTTGGTCCCGTGAACCCAACCGGTCAGTCTGCGGTCTTCGGTAAACGCAAGGAGCCCCATACGGTCATCATCGCCCGGGGCAATGAAATCAGGCATTTCACCATCCGCCCCTGGCTTGCTGCCTTTCTCGGCTCGGCGCTGGCGGCTATCGTCATCGGCTACCTGCTTGCCACCTCCTACCTGGTGCTGCGTGACGACCTGATCGGGGCCACGACGGCCCGGCAGGCGCGCATGCAACAGGCCTACGAGGACCGCATATCGGCGCTGCGCGCCCAGGTCGACCGCATCACCAGCCGCCAGCTCCTCGACCAGCAGCTGATGGAAACCAAGGTGAGCGAGCTTCTGGAGCGCCAGACCCAGCTCAGCCAGCGTCACGGCCGCCTTGGCCCGATCCTGGAGCGCGCTGAAAGCGAAGTCGGTGCCGCGTCCGCCGCCGATGGCGCCGCGGCGGCCAAGCCGGATGAGCGCGCCGAGGTGATCAGCGCCCAGTCAACCTATTCGATCGCCAGCCTCGGTGCCGGCGACACAAGACCGTTCTCATTGTGGTCGACACGCTCCGATCCGCTGCCCAGCGATTCGGCCGCCGACCGCGCCGACAGGCTGTTCGTGTCGATCAACCAGTCGCTCAAGGCGATCGAGAGCGAGCAACTCAGCCGCGTCACCACGCTCGCCGACAATGCCTACAAGAATGCCGACGCCATCACCCAGGCGCTCGCGGCCGCCGGCCTGCCAGTCGACAGCGACTTCGGCAAGGATAGCGATGTCGGCGGTCCGCTGATCCCGCTCAACGCGTCGACGATGTTCGACAGCAAGGTCAAGGAACTGGACGAGGCGCTGGATGCGCTCGACCATTTGAAGAAGGAAGCGCGGCGGCTGCCGCTTGCAAACCCCGCCCCCGGTCACTCCGTCACCAGCCCGTTCGGCGTGCGCACCGATCCGATCCTCGGCACCGCGGCCTTGCATTCGGGCATGGATTTCAGGGCGCCGATGGGCATGCCCGCCAAGGTCACAGCGGCCGGCGTCGTCACCAAGGCCGGCTGGAACGGCGGCTATGGCCGCATGGTCGAGGTCGACCATGGCAATGGCTTCGCCACGCGCTACGGGCACTTGAGCGAGATCGACGTCACGGTCGGCCAGAAGCTCGCAGCCGGCGATATGATCGGCAAGACCGGCAGCAGCGGCCGTTCGACCGGCCCGCATCTCCACTACGAAGTACGCCACAATGGCGATGCGGTCGACCCGCTGCGCTTCCTGACCGTCGGCAAGAAGGTCGCGCAGTATCTTTAGCCGTCCGCCGATCCTCCTTGTGCCGACAGAAACATCGTTGCTGCCGAAACCAGTGTGAGCGCACCGACCTTCAGGGCCGCCTCATCGACGCGAAACCTGGCATGGTGGAGCGGAAAGACCGATCCGACGTCCTCGTTGCGGATGCCGAGCCGGAAATAGACCGACGGAATTCTCTCACTGTAATAGGCAAAATCGTCGGCAATGCTCCACCCAGGCATGTTCAGCGCATTCTCCGCGCCGATGCTGGCCTTGGCGCCGGCAAGGATCAGTTCGGCCATCTCGGCATCGTTGACGACTCCGGGCTCGCCGCGATGGATGTCGAGCTTCACCTTCGCGCCGTGGCTGGCCGCGACACCCTCCAGCACCTCGCGAACCCGGCGCCAGGCGCGCTCGCGAGTAGCGTCATTGCCGCTGCGGATGGTGCCTTTCAAAGCGACTTTGCCGGCCGTGACATTGTAGGCATTGCCGCCATTGATGGCGGTCACCGAAATGACCAGCGGATCGAAAGGATTGGTCTCGCGCGAGACGATCTTCTGCAGTTCGCCCACCATGGAGCAGGCGACAGTCAACGCATCGATGCCTTCATAGGGTTTTGCCGCATGCGCGGCCGATCCGGTAACCAGGACATCGAACGTGTCGCAGGCCAGCGTGTAGGGACCAGAACCGACGGCGACCTTGCCCGACGGCGTATAAGGATCGACGTGGACGCAGAGCGCGGCATCGATGTCGTCGAGATGCCCTTCCGCCACCACTCGTTTGCCGCCCGACGGCTCGTCCTCCTCGGCCGGCTGGAAGATCAGGCGGACGGTGCCGCCGAAACTGTCGCGCGTTCGATGCAGATGGGCGGCCACCGCAAACCCCATCGCGGCATGGGCATCGTGACCGCAGGCATGCATTACGCCGGGATTGAGCGACGCGAAGTCGACGCCGGACTCCTCCTCGATCGGCAAGGCATCGATATCGGCACGAATGGCGATTTTGCGGTTCGACGGCCGGCCGGTACCGACAATATCGACGGCAAGACCATAGCCGGCGACGTCGCGGATATTCTCGATCCCCTGCCCGGCGAGCATCTCCCGCAAATAACTTTGCGTTGCCGCTTCGCTGTTCGAAAGCTCCGGATGGCGATGCAAATGCCGGCGAACCTCGATCATCCGGTCGAGAATTCCGCCGTCGATGCTGATCGGGGCGGCAATCGCGCTATCCTCAGGGTTTGACATGGATTTCTCGCGGGAACCTGGTCAGGGTCTCGTTGCCGGTCTCGGTTATCAGGATGGTCTCGCTCACCTCGATGCCCCAGCCATCCATCCACATGCCGAGAATGGAATGAACGACGTTGCCGGGTTGAAGCACCGTCTTGTCGCCGGGCCTCAGGCTGATCGTGTGTTCGCCCCAATCCGGCGGATAGGCGACACCGATGGAATAGCCGATGCGCGATTCCTTCTTCAGTCCGTAGCGTTGAATGACCTTGCGCCAGGCGGCTTCCACCGCTTCGGCGGTGGTTCCGGGCCTCGCCGCCTCGAGCACCGCGTCCATGCCCTCGATCACCGCCTTTGCCGTGTCCGCGACATTTGTCGGCGTCTTGCCGAGCTGCAGGGTTCTTGCGAGCCCGGCGGCATAGCGACGGCAGACCCCGGCGAGTTCGAGCGCGATCGTCTCGTTTTCTCCGAACCGCCTGTCGCTCCACATGATGTGCGGAGCGGAGGCATTCTCGCCGCCCAGGATGGTCGGAGGAAGAGCGGTGATGTCGCCGGCGAAGTCCGGACTGCCGGCGATCTGCGCCGCCTGGATGGCGGCGATCGCGTCGCATTCGCGAACGTCTGGCGCGATGACCTCGTAGGCCCGCGCGACAGCTGCCTCGGCCAGTCTCGATGCCTTGCGCAAGTAATCGATCTCGGGCGCCGATTTGACCGCGCGGATCCAGTTCACCAGAAGATCGGCGTCATGCCATCTGGCATTGGGCAGTCCGGCGACGAGCCGGGCATGCGCTTTCGGCGAAAAGTAATAGGCTTCGAGCTCGATGCCGATGTGACGATTGCCCCAGCCCTTGGCGACGATCCAGCCTGCTATCCAGTCCATGGGATGCCGATCGGCGCGCTGGACATGGTCCTCCGGGAAGCCGACAACGTTCTCGGGCTTCATCCAGGCGGTGAGCAGGCCGCCGGCGGCATCCATGGCGCGGCCAATCCAGACCGGCTCGATCTCCTCGATCGGAACCAGCACCATTTGCGGCGTGTAGAACGACCAGCCGTCATAGCCGGTGATGTAGTGCTGGTTGGCCACATCGTTGACGATCAGAAGCTCCACGCCGCGCCTTGCCATCTCGGCGCGGATCTTGCGAAGCCGCTGCTGGTATTCGTCGCGCTTGAATGGCAGTTCGATCATCTTTTCCCCATGCCTTGCTCGATCAACAGTCGCGGGCGTGCCGCAGCCTACCCTTGAAATGGTTCTGACCTAGCGGCAATCGGCCAAGCCGGCGCGTGGACAGGGCCTGGACCGATATGCCCGGTAATTTCCGGCCGCGCCCGGAAGGTCGTTGACTCGGGTTAAGTTGTAGGATGATATGTATCACCCGATATCCAGACATTACCGCTCATGACCGTTCACCGCCTCTCGCCGGAAATCCTCAGCGCCATGGAGAGCGCTGTCGGGCAGAGCGGCGTCGCCATCTCCGGCTCCGACATGGCTAAATATCTCGGCGACTGGTCGGGCGATCATCGCGGCGGCGCACTTGCCGTGCTGAAGCCGGCTTCGGTCGCCGAGGTCCAGGCCGTGGTGCGGTTGTGCGGCGCGCTTGGGCTCGGCATCATCCCGCAAGGCGGCAACACCGGACTGGTGGCAGGCGCGATCGACATCGAGGCGCGGGGCGCTGTGGTGATCAGCCTGGAGCGGCTGAACCGCATCCGCCTCGTCGACGCCGACAACTTCATCCTACAGGCCGATGCCGGCTGCGTCCTGCAGGCGATCAAAGACGTCAGCGAGGCGCATGACTGCCTGTTTCCGTTGGCGCTCGGCGCCCAGGGTAGCTGCCAGATCGGCGGCAATGCGGCGAGCAATGCCGGCGGCGTCAACGTCTTGCGCTACGGCATGGCGCGTGACCTCATCCTCGGCCTTGAAGTGGTGCTGCCCGACGGCGAACTGTGGGACGGCTTCTGCGGCCTGCGCAAGGACAATCGCGGCTATGACCTGAAGCAGCTTTTCATCGGCTCGGAGGGCACGCTCGGCATCATCACCGGCGTCGAGCTGAAACTGTTTCCGAGGCCGGCCCGCATAGAGACCGCCTATCTCGGCCTTGCCTCCTTCGAAGCGGCCGTCGCGCTGTTCCGGCAAGCGCGCCGGGCCACCGCCGACCTGATCTCGGCCTTCGAGATCATCGGCCAGGAATGCATCGATCTCGCGCGCCTGGTCGACGCCGATCTCGCATCGCCTGTCGAGGCTCCGGTTCATGTGCTGATGGAGCTTTCCGCCAGTGCCGCTGTCGACCTGCGTGCCTTGCTGGTCGATTTCCTCGCCGGCGCCATGGAGAGCGGCCTGGTCGCAGAAGCCCTGCTTGCCGACAGCGATGGCCACGCCAAGGCATTCTGGGCGATCCGCGAGGGGCTGGTCGAGGGCCAGGCAAAGCGCGGCTACCATGTGCGCACCGACCTTTCGGTGCGGATCTCGGACATTCCTGCGCTCGTCGACCAGGCGCGCCACTTCGTGGCGCTGGAGCATCCCGGCTGGCTGCCGCAGGCCTACGGCCATGCCGGCGACGGCAACATTCATTTCAACGTCCTGCCGCCGGAAGGCCTGACGGTAGTCGAGGCGCGCAACCGGGGCGCCGACATCACCGCCGGACTCTACCGCATCGCCAATTCGCTTGGCGGCTCGATCAGCGCCGAGCACGGCAT
>NZ_RZOS01000320.1:0-6760 GCF_004022605.1 Mesorhizobium sp. M4B.F.Ca.ET.089.01.1.1 | reverse complement strand
CCCTCGCCCTAGCCTGTCTCCACCCAAGAGGAGACCCCACCCATGGCAGGCACGGTCGAAGGCGAGAAGGTCGACGTCTCCTTTTCCGGCAGGCGCTGCATCCATTCGCGCAACTGCGTGCTCGGCAATCCGCACGTCTTTGTGCCCAACGCCAAGGGCGAGTGGATCCACCCCGAGGCGGCCAGCGTCGAGAAGGTTGTGGCGCTGGCGGAGAACTGCCCGTCCGGCGCCATCACCTACCATCGCAAGGATGGCGGACCGCAGGAGAAGCCGCCGGTGGTCAACACGGTGCGGCTGCGCGAAAACGGCCCGCTGGCCGTGCATGCCGAGATCGTTCTCGGCGACGAGACTTTCTATCGCGCCACGCTCTGCCGCTGTGGTCTGTCGCAGAATAAGCCGTTCTGCGACAACGCCCATATCAAGGCCGGCTTCACCGCCACCGGCGAGCCGCCGCTGAAGGACACGCCGGCGCTCGAGGCCCGCGACGGCCCGCTGAGGATAGCCCCGACCGTCAACGGCCCGCTCAAGCTCGAGGGCAATGCCGAGATCGTCACCGGCACCGGCCACACCATCGACCGCACCACGCGGGTTTTCCTCTGCCGCTGCGGCCATTCGGCCAACAAGCCGTTCTGCGACAATTCGCACAAAAGGGTGGGGTTCGTGGGGTAGGCGGTGGAAGCTGCCGATCTCCCCCCTCGTGGGGGAGATGTCCGGCAGGACAGAGGGGGGCGCCGTAGAGTGGCAACCTCAATAGCCAACGAGCATTGACAATGCCCCACACGCCATTGCCTTCAAAACATCGCGCAAACGCCAAGTCGATGCGCAAGGTCATGACATCAGCCGAACTGAAGCTCTGGAACGAGCTTCGCGCGCATCGGCTGATGGGGCTAGGCTTTCGCCGACAATTTCCGATCGCCGGTTACATCGTCGATTTCGCTTGCCCACAAAAGAAGCTCGTCGTCGAGGTCGACGGCTCCCAGCATACGGAAGCCGCTGCGGTTGTCAGTGACGAAGCAAGGACAGCGCGTCTGGAGCAGGACGGCTGGACCGTCCTGCGCTTTTGGAACGATGACGTCAGTCGCGACATCGACAATGTCTGTCAGCATATTGTGATTGCGGCGGGTCTCGGCGGCGCGTCCTGAACGAATTGGCCGGCGACGGGCGCAATCACGGCAAGGTCGGCGGGACAGCGCCCCCCTCTGGCCTGCCGGCCATCTCCCCCACGAGGGGGGAGATCACGCTCTCCACCTCCCTTGGCCCATCTCTCCCGGCTTTATCCGCAACGCCATATCGGCTAAGGGCAGGCACCAATCCTTTTGCCCGGACTGCCTGCAAAAATGACCGCCAAGCCAATCCCGCTCTTCCTCGGCATCGACACCGGCGGCACCTACACCGACGCCGTGCTGTGGGCGGAGGAGGGCGGGCCGAAGGGCAAGGTGCTGGCCAAGGCCAAGGCGCTGACCACCAGGCACGACCTCGCTGTCGGCATCTCCGGCGCGGTCGACGCGGTGCTGCAGAAAGCCGGCACCGATCCGGCTTCGATCAAGCTGGTGTCGATGTCGACCACCCTGGCAACCAACGCGCTGGTCGAAGGCCAGGGCGGCCGCGTGGCGCTGATCATGATCGGCTTTTCCGAGGCCGACCTTGCCCGTGACGGGCTGAAGACCGCGCTCGGCACCGATCCGGTGGTGTTCTGCCCCGGCGGCCATGACGTGCACGGCAATGCGGCCAAGCTCGACCTCTCGGGCCTCGAGGCCGCACTGCCGGAGCTTGGGCGTTCGGTGTCGGGCTTTGCCGTCTGCGCCTACTTTGCCACCCGCAACCCGGCGCACGAGGTCACCGCTCGCGACCTGATCCGCGAGAAGACGGGCCTGCCGGTCACCGCCAGCCACGAACTGTCGGCCAAGCTCGGCGGCCCGCGCCGGGCGCTGACCACGCTGCTCAACGCCAGGCTGATCTCGATGATCGACCGGCTGGTGGCGGCGACCGAAGGGTTTCTGGAAGCGCGCGGCATTGCAGCGCCGCTGATGGTGGTGCGCGGCGACGGCGCGCTGGTTTCCGCCGCCTTCGCCCGCCAGCGGCCGATCGAGACCATTTTGTCCGGCCGCCAGCCTCGTCGGCGCGCGTCACATGACCGGCCTCGACGATGCCGTCGTCTCCGACATCGGCGGCACCACCACCGACGTCGCCGTGCTCGACAGCGGCCGCCCCCGGCTCGATCCGGAGGGTGCCACCGTCGGCGGCTTCCGCACCATGGTCGAGGCGGTCGCCATGCGCACCTTCGGCCTCGGCGGCGATTCCGAAGTGGCGCTGGAGGACGGCGCGCTCAATCCAAAGATCCTGCTCGGGCCACGCCGCCTGGTGCCGCTGGCGCTGGCCGGCATGGCGCATGGCGAGGCCGTGACATCGGAACTGGAGCGGCAGCTGCGCGCGCCGAACCCCGGCCGCATGGATGGCCGCTTCGCCGTCCGCACCGGCGTGCCGGAAAGACTTGCCGCGGGCCTCACCGCGCCGGAGGCAAAACTCTACGAGGCGATCGGCGCCACGCCGCTGGCGCTCGACCGGCTGCTCTCTTCCAACGCCCAGAACGCCACGCTGAACCGGCTGGTGGCGCGCGGCCTCGTGCATATCTGCGGCTTCACGCCGTCCGACGCCGCCCATGTGCTCGGCAAGCAGGCCAACTGGCATGCCGCCACCGCCCGCCTCGGCGCCGAGCTGTTCGCCCGCAAGCGCGACGGCCGCGGCCAGGCGATCGCCGCGACGCCGGAAGCGCTCGCCGAACGCGTGCTGGTGACGCTGACGCGCTGGTCGGCCGAATACATCCTCGAAACCGCCTTCACCGAGGACGGGCTGGATGGCGCCGCCGCGGTCGCGCACGCGCTGGTGCAGCGCGCCGTCGACGCCCATCCCGGCATCGCCCGCCTCAGCGTCGCGCTCGACCGCCCGGTCATCGGCCTCGGCGCCTCGGCGCCGCTGCATTATGCCGGCCTGCCGCGGCTGGTCGGCAATGGCTGCGTCGTGCCGGACGATACCGACGTAGCCAACGCGCTCGGCGCCGTCGTCGGCCAGGTCCGCGTCTCGGCCGAGGCCCGGATCAGCCAGCCGAAGGAAGGCCTGTTCCGCCTCGCCTCGGGCCAAACCGTGCGCGACTTCACCGAGGAGGCGAAGGCGATCGCCGCAGCCGAGGCCGATGTCAGGGCGATCGTCGCCGAGCGGGCCAAGGAAGCCGGCACCGACAACGCCGAGATCGACGTCGCCACCGAGTTGAAGGTCTCGACCGTCGAGAGCCAGCGCATGTTCATCGAGGCGCATGTGGTGGCGGTGGCGACAGGACGGCCGCGGATTGCGGTGTGAGGCGCCCTTTCCTTCTCCCCGTTTCACGGGGAGAAGGTGCCCGAAGGGCGGATGAGGGGCGGCGCCGACCAACGTGATTTCGCAGCACCGCCTACTTTGCGTAACGTCGCGCCGCCTCTCATCCGGCTGCCGCCACCTTCTCCCCGTGAACGGGGAGAAGGACGCCTTCACCCTAAGCCGAATTGACCCCGTAACCCCAAACATGCCAAAGGCCCGGCAAAGCCTACAGCTGGAGACGTGCTGATGACCGACCGCATCGAGACCGCCGGGTTGCAGATCGCCCGCGAGCTGCATGACTTCGTGGCGGCCGAGGCAGCACCCGGCACCGGCATCGAGCCGGAACAATTCTGGAACGGCTTTTCCGCCATCGTCCACGAGCTGGCGCCGAAGAACCGGGCGCTGCTGGCAAAACGCGACGCCCTGCAGGAAAAGCTCGACGGCTGGTACCGCGAAAACGGCGCGCCGCTCGACATGGAGGGCTACAAGAGCTTTCTGAAGGCGATCGGCTATCTGGTGCCGGAAGGCCCGGCCTTCAGCGTCTCGACGCAGAATGTCGATCCGGAGATCGCCGCCGTTGCCGGGCCGCAGCTGGTCGTGCCGGTGATGAACGCGCGCTATGCGCTCAACGCCGCCAACGCCCGCTGGGGCTCGCTCTATGACGCGCTCTACGGCACCGATGCCATTCCCGAGACCGGCGGCGCCGAGAAGGGCAAGGGCTTCAACCCGGCGCGCGGCGCCAGGGTGATCGCCTGGGCCAAGGATTTCCTCGACCAATCGGCGCCGCTGACGTCAGGCAAATGGGCCGGCGTCAACGGACTTTCGTTCACCAACGGCATGCTGCGGCTGGGCGAGGGCGCCGGCTCCACCACGCTTGCCGATCCCAGGCAATTCGCCGGCTATCGCGGCGATGCCGCCAACCCGGAAGCGGTGCTGCTGGTCAGGAACGGCCTGCATATCGAGATCGTGATCGATCGCGCCAACCAGATCGGCCGCACCGATCCGGCGGGGATCGCCGATGTCATCCTGGAATCGGCGCTGACCACCATCCAGGACTGCGAGGATTCGGTCGCCGCCGTCGATGCCGAGGACAAGGTCGTCGTCTACCGCAACTGGCTCGGCCTGATGAAGGGCGATCTCGCCGAAGAGATCAGCAAGGGCGGCAAGAGCTTTGTCCGCAAGCTCAACCCTGATCGCACCTACACCGCGCCCTCCGGCGGCGCGCTGACCCTGCCCGGCCGCTCGCTGATGCTGGTCAGGAATGTTGGCCACCTGATGACCAACCCGGCGATTTTGGATCGCGACGGCAACGAGGTGCCGGAAGGCATCATGGACGCCGCGCTGACGGCGCTGATTTCGCTGCACGATGTCGGCGCCAGCGGCCGCCGCGCCAATTCCCGCGCCGGCTCGATGTATGTGGTGAAGCCGAAGATGCACGGGCCGGAGGAGGTCGCCTTCGCCGTCGAGATCTTCGACCGCGTCGAGGCCCTGCTCGGCATGGCCAAAAACACCATCAAGATGGGCATCATGGACGAGGAGCGGCGCACCACCGTCAACCTCAAGGAAGCGATCCGCGCGGCGCGCGAGCGCGTCGTGTTCATCAACACTGGCTTCCTCGACCGCACCGGCGACGAGATCCACACCTCGATGGAAGCCGGCCCGATGATCCGCAAGGGCGACATGAAGCAGGCCGCGTGGATTTCCGCCTACGAGGCCTGGAACGTCGACACCGGGCTGGAATGCGGGCTGGCCGGCCATGCCCAGATCGGCAAGGGCATGTGGGCGATGCCCGACCTGATGGCGGCGATGCTGGAGCAAAAGATCGCCCATCCGAAGGCCGGCGCCAACACCGCCTGGGTGCCGTCGCCAACGGCGGCGACGCTGCACGCCACGCATTACCACAAGGTCGACGTCCACGCCGTCCAGGCGGCGCTGAAGAGCCGGCCGAAGGCGAAGCTCGACGACATATTGTCGGTGCCGGTCGCGGTGCGGCCGAACTGGACGCCGGACGAAATCCAGCGCGAGCTCGACAACAATTCGCAAGGCATTCTGGGCTATGTCGTGCGCTGGATCGACCAGGGCGTCGGCTGCTCGAAAGTCCCTGATATCAACGATGTCGGCCTGATGGAGGACCGCGCCACGCTGCGCATCTCCTCCCAGCACCTCGCCAACTGGCTGCGCCACAAGGTGTGCTCGGAAATCCAGGTCAGGGATTCGCTGCAGCGCATGGCCGCCATCGTCGACCGCCAGAATGTCGGCGATCCGCTCTACCGGCCGATGGCGCCGGATTTCGACAATTCAGTTGCCTTCCAGGCCGCCTGCGACCTGGTGTTCAAGGGGACGGTCCAGCCAAACGGATATACGGAACCGGTGCTGCACGCGCGGCGGCTGGAGCTGAAGGCGCGGAACAAGGCCGAGTAGGGTGGCGGCCGCTTCGGTTCACGCCGCCGGCTCGGGCGGCACGCGCCTGCGGCCTTGATGATTGGCGAAACCACTGGCGAGAGCGTCCTTCTCCTCGTTAACGGGGAGAAGATGGCGGCAGCCAGATGAGGGGCGGCGCGACGGCCATCGGATTCCGCGCCACCTACATGCCCTTTGCGACCCCAAATGAAGACGGGCGGCTGCACCGGGGCTGGATGAGCGCCTGCGCTGCCCCTCATCCCCCTGCCGGGACCTTCTCCCCGTAAACGGGGAGAAGGACTAGACTACGCCGCCTGCGCCATGCGCTCCGCGCTCATCCGGTAGGAAATCGCTTCGGCGAGATGGATCAGCCCGACCGTCTCGCTGGCATCGAGATCGGCGAGCGTGCGCGCCACTTTCAGCACGCGGTGATAGGCGCGCGCCGAAAAGCCGAGCTTTTCGCTGGCGTCCTTGAGCAGGGTCAGGCCGGCGCTGTCGGGTCTCGCGATTTCCTCGATGACCGAAGGCGAGCAATGCGCATTGGTGGTCACGGTCGCGCCAAGCCGTTCGAGCCGCTCGCGCTGGATGGTGCGGGCGCGCGCCACGCGCTGCGCCACCGAAGCGCTGCTCTCGGCCTTGTCGGGCCGGATCAGGTCGCTGGCCGAGACCGCCGGCACCTCGATCCTGAGATCGATGCGGTCGAGCAGCGGGCCTGAGATGCGCGCCTGGTAGTCGGTGCGGCAGCGTTCGCCGCGCAGACAGCGATAGCCGGGCTCGCCCGACATGCCGCAGCGGCACGGGTTCATCGCCGCGATGAGCTGGATGCGCGCCGGATAGGTGACGCGGTGGTTGGCGCGTGCGATCACGCAGTCGCCGGTCTCCAGCGGCTGGCGCAGCGCGTCCAGCGTCTGCGGCGTGAATTCCGGCAATTCGTCGAGGAACAAGACGCCGTGATGGGCGAGCGAGACCTCGCCGGGCCGCGCCCCGCATCATTCGGCCTCGATGGCGG
>NZ_RZOS01000031.1:13730-27272 GCF_004022605.1 Mesorhizobium sp. M4B.F.Ca.ET.089.01.1.1 | reverse complement strand
GTTGATCACCGTCGTTTGCGAGAAGCTGATCTCGCTGGAGGAGCCCTTGAACGGGCTAGACGCCAAGGCCGGCGACGGCGATACCGGGTCGACGGTGGCGACCGGCGCGCGCAGCGTGCTCGAGCGTCTGGACACGCTGCCGCTTGCCGACCGGGCGGCGGCGCTGGCGGCAATCGGCGATACGCTGGGGACCGCGATGGGCGGTTCGAGCGGTGTGCTTTTGTCGATCTTCTTCACCGCAGCGGCGCAGACTTTGGGTTTTGGCGCGACTCTGCCCAAGGCGCTGCTCGCCGGCCTCGACCGGATGACCTTCTACGGCGGCGCCAAGATCGGCGACCGCACCATGGTCGATGCGCTGGAGCCGGCGCTCAAGGCGCTCGATACGGGCGGGCTGGAAGCAGCCGCGACGGCCGCGCGGCATGGCGCGGAGGCCACGGCCGCGATGCGCAAGGCCAAGGCCGGACGCTCCGCCTATATCGGCCGGCAGCTTGACGGCGTCGCCGATCCCGGTGCCTTTGCTGTAGCGGAAGTGTTCGCGGCCGTTGCCGCCATGTTCGCCCCGGCTTGAAGGACAGGCAATGGCCGCATCCGATTTCTCCAGCTTGATCGCGGCGGCGGCGGACACGATCGCGGCGCATGCCGAAGAACTAACCGCGCTCGACCAGGCGATCGGCGACGGCGACCATGGCCTCAACATGAAGCGCGGTTTTGAGGCCGTGCGCGCCGAGGCGGACGCTTTCGCAGCAAAGCCGCTCCCCGACGCGTTGAAGGCGGTCGGCACCAAGCTGGTGATGACGGTCGGTGGCGCCTCCGGCCCCTTGTTCGGCACGCTGTTCATGGCGCTGGGCAAGGAATTGCCGGCGGCGCCGGACCGCGACGGGCTGACGGCGGCTCTGGGCAAGGCGATCGAGGCGGTTGCGGCGCGCGGCAAATCGCAGCCGGGACAAAAAACCATGCTCGACGTGCTGCAGCCGGTGTATGAGGCGCTGGCGCAAGGCAGGACCGGCAAGGAGATCGCCAATGCCGCCGACAAGGCGGCTGACGCCACGGTGCCGATGAAGGCGTTGCGCGGGCGGGCCTCCTTCCTGGGCGACCGCTCGATCGGGCATATGGACGCCGGGGCGCGCTCGACCGCGCTGCTGGTGCGCGCAGTCGCTGAAGCCGTCGAGGACCACCAATGAGCAATGTCGGTATCGTCATCGTGTCGCATTCGCCGCTGGTCGCCGAAGGCACAGCCGACATGGTGCGCCAGATGGTGGGCGACGAAGTGCCGCTTGCATGGTGCGGCGGAAACGGCCATGGCGGGCTCGGCACCAGCGTCGAGGCGATCATGGGCGCGATCGAAAAGGCCTGGTCGGAGGCTGGCGTCGCCATCCTCGTCGATCTCGGCGGCGCCGAGACTAACTCAGAGATGGCGGTCGAGATGATCGGCGAGCCGCGCTCGCACAAGATCGTGGTCTGCAACGCGCCGATCGTCGAGGGCGCGGTGATGGCGGCGACGGAAGCTTCCGGCGGCGCCTCGCTCAAGGAAGTGGTGGCGACGGCGCATGAATTGTCGCCGTCGTGAATGAACGGGAACCGACTGAATGTCCGCATCCGCCGAAGCCACCGTCCTGATCACCCACACCGTGGGTCTGCACGCGCGCCCTTCGGTGAAGTTCACCAAGCTCGCCAAATCGTTCGCGGCCGAGGTCGAGGTTGCCGTCGCCGCCAACGGCCCCTGGTTCGACGCCAAGAGCATCGTCAAGGTGATGGCGGCCAAGGCGCCTAAGGGAACGCTGCTGCACATCCGGGCCAAGGGCGACGGCGCGAGCGAGGCGGTCGACGCGCTGGTCGACCTGGTGCAGCGCGATTTCGACGAGGATGCGGACCATGCCCGGTCCGCTTGAGATCGACTTGCATGTCCGTCCGGCCGCAAGGAATGCGGACGATGCGCATTGAGGGTATCCCGGCTTCCGCCGGCTATGCCGAAGGGCCGCTGTTCGATCTCGACCGGCCGCCTGCCGCCTACACAAGCAAGTCGAGCGCGGCGGAGGAGATTGCGGCGCTGGAGACCGCGATCGGCAAGGCGGTAAGCCGGCTCAGCGCAATGATCGAAACCGCCGACGGCGATGCCGCCGGCATCCTGGAATTCCATATCGCCATGCTGCAGGACGATGCGCTGAGCGCGCCGGCCTTCGCCTCGATCGGCGCCGACCAGGCCGCCGATGTCGCATGGCGGGCGGCGCTCGACGCCGAAATCGCCGGCTACGACGCGTCAGACCAGGACTATTTCCGCGCACGCGCCGCTGATCTGCGCGACATACGCGACCAGGTCTTGCGTGCGCTGAGCGAGGACGGCGAACCCACGGCACCCCTCGGCGCCATCTTCCATGGCGAGGACGTCGCGCCGACGCGCTTCCTCGAAATCGACTGGAGCGCCGGTGGCGGCATCGCGCTCAGGGCCGGCAGCACCGCCAGCCATGTCGCCATGCTGGCGCGTGCGCGCGGCGTGCCAATGGTGGTCGGGCTCGGCACCTTCCCGGGCAGCCTCGCAGGCATGGCGTTGCTCGATGCCGAGCATGGCGGGATGGTGCTCTCGCCCTCACCCGCCGAGATCGACGCCTTCCGACAATCATCGTCCTCCTTCGCCGCGCGCCAGGGCGCGGCGCAGTCTTTCCTGACCCGGCCGGCAGAGACCAAGGCGGGCACCGCCGTGCGCGTGCAGGTCAACATCGCCAACCCTTCTGATGTCGACGGCATCGACATCTCGACCTGCGACGGCGTCGGGCTGATGCGGACGGAGTTCCTGTTCGGCAAGACGCTTCCGGACGAGGAGACGCAGTACCGGGCCTACCGCAAGGTGCTGGAATGGGCAGGCGAGAAGCCGGTGACCATCCGCACCGTCGACGCCGGCGGCGACAAGCCGGTTGCCGGCTTAACCGTCGAGGAGACCAATCCCTTTCTCGGCCTGCGCGGCATCCGGCTGTCGCTCAAGCGGCGCGACATTTTCCGGGTGCAGATCAGGGCATTGCTGCGCGCCGCCATCCACGGCAATCTGAAGGTCATGTTTCCGATGATCGCCACGCCCGAGGAATACAGCCAGGCCGCCGCGCTGTTCGCGGAGGAGCAGGCGAGCCTTGCCGCGCTCGGCGTCGCGCACACGATGCCGCCGCTCGGCATCATGGTCGAGGTGCCTTCTGTGGCGATTGCGCCGGAAGCTTTCGCGAACGTCGCCTTCTTCTCGATCGGCTCCAACGACCTGACGCAATATGTGATGGCGGCGGCCCGAGACAATGCCGCCGTCACCTACCTCAACTCGGTACGGCATCCGGCGGTTCTTAGGTTGATGGAAGCGGTGGTGCGCTTCGGACGCGAGACGGAGATCCCGGTCAGCCTGTGCGGTGATGCCGGCGGCGATCCGGCCGCCATCCCGGCGCTGCTCGAATGCGGCCTGCGCGACCTCTCGGTCGCCCCAGCCCAACTCGCAATGGCGAAAGCCGCCATTGCGGAAGTCCCGGTCTAGGTCCGGCATGGCCGAGGCGGAGAAGATACCCGAAGCCGGCTCGGAAGAGGCGATCCGCGCCTACAAGACGATCCTGTCGCACGTCATCGACCAGCGGCCGTCCGGCATGCGCCAGCGGCTGGCGGACGCGCTCGGCAAGCATCGCAGCTTCGTCACCCAGATCTCCAGCCCGGCCTATTCGATCCCGATCCCGTCAAAGCATCTGCCTTCGATCTTTTCCGTCTGCCATTTCAGCCCGGCCGAGCGCGACCAGTTCCTCACCGCCTATCACCAGGCGCATCCGGGCAAGATGTCGGCGGCCTCCGGCCTGCGCAAGACGCGCCATGTCTCGCTCATCGTGCCGGATTTCGGCGACGACAAGCAGAATGCGGCGCTCGACCGGGCGATCAACGACTTCATCCAGAAGATCACCAGCATCGCCGGCAAGGGCAGCGGCTAACCAAGCAATTCCGGGAAAAGCAGCGGTTTTCCGTTCGGAATTGCATAAAAATTCGAGACTGTTCCGGGAGGACAGCCATGAAGAAATTCATCAATGCGGTGGACACGGTGCTGACCGAGAGCCTCGACGGCTTCGTCGCCGCCCATTCGGATATCCTTGTGCTGGGTGATGAGCACAAGTTCGTCCGCCGCAGGGCGCTGAAGCCGGGCAAGGTGGCGCTGATCTCGGGCGGCGGCTCGGGCCACGAGCCGCTGCATGGCGGGCTGGTCGGGCACGGCATGCTGGACGCGGCCTGCCCCGGACAGGTGTTCACCTCGCCGACGCCCGACCAGATGCTGGCGGCGGCCGGGGCGGTCGACACCGGCGCAGGCTGCCTGTTCATCGTCAAGAACTATGAAGGCGACGTGATGAACTTCGACATGGCGGCCGAAATGTCGGAAGGCGTGCTGCAGGTAGTGACCAATGACGACGTCGCGGTCGAGAACTCGTCCTACACGACCGGCCGGCGCGGCGTCGCCGGCACGCTGGTGGTGGAAAAGATCGTCGGCGCGGCGGCCGAGCAAGGCATGGCGCTGAAGGATCTCAAGGCGCTCGGCGAGCGCGTCAACGGCGCGACGCGCTCGATGGGCGTGGCGCTGACCAGTTGCACCGTGCCGGCGGCGGGCAAGCCGACCTTCGAGATCGGCGACGGCGAGATGGAATTCGGTGTCGGCATCCATGGCGAGCCCGGCCGGCGGCGCGACGCCCTGAAGAGCGCCGACGCCATCGCCGAGGAAATCTGCGCGGCGATAACAGGCGATCTCGGCGGCCGCGCCAGAGGGCCGGCGCTGCTGTTCGTCAACGGCTTCGGCGGCACGCCGTCGATGGAGCTCTATTTGATGTACAACAGCGCCCGCAGGATCTTCGAGGCAAGCGGCGTGAGCGTTGCCCGCTCGCTGGTCGGGTCTTATGTCACGTCGCTCGACATGGCCGGCTGCTCGATCACGCTGACCATGCTCGACGACGAGATGACGACCCTGTGGGACGCGCCGGTGCATACGGCGGCGCTGCGCTGGGGGATGTAGCCTCCAGGGATACCTCTTCGCCAAGTCAAATCAGGCGTGAGCTTTGTTGCCGTCGCACTGGTTTCCATGGTGCTTTTCTGCAACCATATTGGCGACACAAGTCCTCCATCGCGCAACACCGAACGGGTTGATGCTGCCACCACTTGCGCCTGCCGACGAAAAACTGCTGCTGAACTACGCCGATCCGGAGGCGCGCATGGCCGTGGTTCCGGCGGCGGGAACCCTGCTGGCCCTGCTCGACAATGCCGAATTCCACGGCGTTCTGCCGATCATGCTGCGCAAGCTTCGGGAAGCAGGCGATGCGCATCTGCCGCAAGATCCGGCCCTGCAAGCGAGATTGACCGAACTGCGCGAGGCATCGACGCTGGTCACCGGCCAGTCCATGCTGCTGCAATATCATGGCGAGCGCATCATGAAGGCGCTGGCGGCGAAGGACATCCCAGCGCGGATCGTCAAGGGTCCGGTCTTCGCGCGCAAGCTCTACAAACATGTCTCGGATCGGCCGTTCACCGACATCGACATCCTGGTCGAGCCGGCCAGCATCAACGACGCCAATCAGGTGATCGCGGCCTCCGGCTTCGAGCTCCACAGCGGCGAAGCCCAGTCACACGATTTGCAGGAGTTCAAATGGCTGGAAAAGGAGAATTCGAGCCTGCTGATCGAACTGCACGGCAATCTGGTGCATGATTCCGGCATGCGGCGGCGGCTGTCGCTGGGTTTTCGCGAATTGCAGGCCATCGACGGCGCCGGGACCGACACGCCGGCGGCGCTGCTGACCATCGCCATCGTGCATGCCGCCGGCGGACACAAGTTCCACCGACTGCAGCTTTGCGTCGACGTGCTGCAGGGCGTGCGGGCTTTGCCATCACCGGAAGCGGAAGCACAGTTGCTGGAGGCCGCGCGCATGACCGGCATCGAACTCGAACTGGCGACGGTGCTCGACGTGACCGGCCGGCTTTTCGACGAGGCGCGCGCGCTCGACCTCGCCGACCGGATCAAGCCCGATCTCGGCATCCGGCTGGCCAGGCGGCTGATCACCCGCGAGACACTGCTCGGCGTCAATTCCAGGGACAAGATGCGCTCGCGGCTTCGTCGCGACGCATTCCGCTGGATCCAGCGGCTGGCGAGGCCGAGGCCGTATCGTGCCTGATCACGCAGCAGCCCCGGACAAGCCGATCTCGGCCGTGTTCATCATCGAAATCACGCCGATCACCGCCCCGATGCTCGCCGGCTGGCTGGAGAAGGGCCACCGCATCGCCGCGATCGTCGTGCCTGGACCGCGGCCCGGCAAACAGTCGAGCTTCGGCACATGGCGGCGACGCTGGAGGCGCAGGCTTGTGCTTAGGCAGCATCTCGTTCGCGCCGAAGTGCCGGTGATCGAATTCGGCCGCCCGCATGACTGGGCGGCACTGTGCCAACGCCTCGCCGGTTTCAACGCGGACGTCCTCATCACTTTCGGGTTTCCTACCCTTATTCCGGAGACCGTGCTGAAGCTGTTCGCGAAGGGCGGGCTGAACCTGCATCCGGCGCTGCTGCCCAACTACAAGGGCCCGCATCCGATCGCGCGGCTCGTCCTCGATGGGCAAGATGAGACGCATGGCGGGGTCAGTCTGCACAAGATGACGTCCGGCTTCGACGAGGGCGACATCCTGGCCCAGATCGCGTTTTCTCCCGGAGATTGGCAGTCGACGGCGACACTGTCGCGGGCGCTGGCCAGCGGAATGAAAATGCTGGTGGCGGAGGCCGCGCCCGATCACAGCGCCGGCGTGCTCGAAGGCATGCCGCAGCCGGAGGGCACCTTCACCTGGGCGCAAGTCGGCCGCACGCCGGTAGTGGTCGGCAGTCAATGGTCGAGCGCCCATGTCGCCAAGATCTGGCGCGTCGTCGGGCGCGCCGTCGCCCTCTATGTGCCGATAGACGGGAAGCTCGCCCGGCTGGCGCACCCGATCCGCCGGCTCGGACCGGCGACAGGCGAACCGCCGGCAAGGCGGTGGGGCATGATCGAATTCGATTGCGCCGACGGCCGCGTCGCGCATCTTGCCTATAGTGGCTTCGCGCGGCAGCTGACGCGCTGGCAACGCGCGTTCGGCCGGATCCGGCTCGGCCAGCGGTTCTTTGAAATACGCCGCTTTGGGGAGCGGACCGAAGGATCGCGCTGATTCAGGCCGCGGACAGGGTGGACTGGATCAATCGCGCCGCATCGGCCGGCCGCGCGCCCACTTCCAGGGTGAAGGTCGGCACCGTGGTGACCAGCCTGGCGATCGCCGCCAGCCGGTGTTTCTGCACCTGCAGCAGGCCGGTCATGCCGGTCCTGACATTGTCGGCGGCCAGCGCGACCATGGCGTCGGTCCTGGCCATGGGATGAAGCCTGCTCTCGCCATCGGCGGAGCGGGCAAGATGCAGCAGCGCCGAGACCGGCCTGGCGACAATGCTTTCGACGCGCAATATCTCGCCGAGGCGCTCGAGCGACACGGCCTGTTCGCCATTGCGGTCCCAGGAGGGGCCGAGGCAGGGCAAGACGAACGGGACAAGTTCGGCGGTCTTGCGGTGGATCTTCACATGGCGAGGCAGGCCCCAGGCAACGGCCTTGTCCCGCGCCACGTCGAGGATCATGGAATCGTCGGCGCAGAGGCCGAAGCCTTGCGAGGCCAGCGCCAGCGATGTCGTGGTCTTGCCGGTGCCGCTCGGCGCGTGGATGAGGACCACGGCATCGCTGCCCGGCAGCGTCAGGCCGGCGGTGTGCAGCATATACTGCCCACTGGCGTCGAGCGCGGCATCCAGCACCAGCATCCACGCCGTCCAGGTGACCCTGACGCCCGGGCCGGTGCGGATTTCGGCCCGGCGCTGGCCGGCATGGATGGAAATCGTCTGCCGGCCGGGAAAGACCAGGTGGACGACGTCGCCGCCATCGATCATCCGGCAATGGCCGTCCTCGGGCACTTCGCCGTCGAAGGCAAGCGTTCCCTCCGGCGTCTCGGCCAGCGTCGGTGTCTCGACGATGTCGATGCGAAAGCCGGCATCGACGGGTTCGGTGGCGCTCAGGCCCGAGAGCATCCGGTCGAGATCGCGCCAGAGCTCGGCGCGTTCGGCCGATATGCCGACGACCTGACCGTTGAGGGCGTAGCTGACGGAAGCAGTCAAGCGGCGCGCGCCTTTCCGGGCTCGGCATAATGGCGGTAGATTTCGACCATACCGGGAAGGCTGTCGCTGACCACCGGCCGGCCCTCGAGGCAGACCCAGCAATGCGCCGACAGGCGCGGCGCATGCAGCGATTGCGGATCGACGCCGAAGCGCAGGTCCGGATCGAAGCCGGCGAGACGCAGGAAGCGATGGGCGAGCAGGCCCTCCCTCAGGCATCTGCGGTCGCGCATCAGCCAGGGATGCCTGACCGCGCGGTTGACGCTGGCGACGATGTAGGCGGACGGCAGGCCGCGATAGGGAGTCGGCGATGTCAGCGGCGCCCATTTCAGCACTGCTTCGAAGTCGCGCTTGCCGACGAGGGCCGGCATCAGCCGCGCGCTGGCCCACAGATGGGCGCGAAACAACGCCCGCAGCAGCGGCCCGTCAGCCATCATGCACCGGGGTCGGCGAGGATGCCTTCCGCCACCAGTTCCGCGGCAAGCGCCGCCATGTCCTGGTCGAGCATATCCTTGTCGACCTCGAACTCGTCGGAAAGCAGATCGACGATCTGGTCGAGGCTGCGCGCGCCGTCGACCTTGTCGAGAAAGGCTTCGGTGGTGCCGTTGCAAGTATAGAGCTGGCCGCTGCGCGCCAGAAGCACGACGGCGCCATCGCCGACATGCTGCACCGAGGCGTCGTCGGCCAGCCGCAGAACCATCTCAGATGCGATTTCGACCATGGGCCATCTCCAGTCCATGCAAAAATGCTGGAGAGCCATTAGCGCGGCTAGGCGGTGCTGTCCATTGCTCTGACGGCCTGCCCGCGACGGGCTGCGGCCCGGTTGGCGAGGAAAATCACGCGCGTGAGGGTTGCGGCGCAGCGGTCACGGCGGACAGCTTTCGCGCTTGCTCCACACCGCCCTTTGGTAGGCCTCTTCATGGCAACCCCGGAAACGACCGACGACCGCAACTGACAATGAACGCCATTGCCCGGCAAGCTGGCAAAAACCGGGGGGTGTTGCCTTCTTTCCCCTAAGTAAGCTATGGAATCGCCGGGGTTTGGGGAAAGGGTGACGAGTATGCGTTACAATTGGGATAGGGCTCCGACGGCGTTCGAACGCCATCGGAGAGCACTTGCGGCTGCGATACTGATCGCCGGCGGCGTCGGGTTGATGCTCGCGGCCTTGCCGCTTTAAGCCGGCAAACAGTGCCGACAGTCAGGAACGGTGCCGTGGCACCGTCGCCAGGGTTTGCCTGCCCCGGCCGCGCCGGCGCTGTTCAGCGCGCCTGGCCTGTCACCGCGATGAAGCCGCTGTCGCGACCCCTTCGAAGCCCTGGCTGAAGCGCAGCACCAGCACGGCGATGACCGCCGGCTTGCCCTCGGGCGCGAATTCGTAGGCCTCCGACGGGAGTAGGAGGTCGGGCAGTTCCCCGAGCCCGGCACCGCCTTCTCCTCGTGCAATATCTTCAACGGCTTGCCGTCCTGGCCCTGCAACGTCAGCCGGAAGCCGAGCGCCTTGCCCGATACGCCATCTTGCTGCGTCTCGAAGCTCGCCGAGCAGTCCGCCGTGCTCGCGGCCTGGCCCAACGCATGGCGGGCAGCTATCGGCATGCCAAGGTGCCGGATATTTGCGACCGAGGCGAGATCGGCCATCGACGAAATTCGGGGAAGACATGGCCGGCCGGAAGGGCATAGGCTATTTGGGGGTGGCAAATTTTCCGGGGAGGAAGCTGGATGGCGTCACGCTACCACGAGGTCTATGAGAGCTGGAGGCGCGACCCGGTAAGGTTCTGGGCCGAGGCGGCCAAGGAGATCGACTGGTATTCACCGGCCGAACGCGTCTTCGACGCCGAGGCCGGCGTCTATGGCCGCTGGTTCACCGGCGCGACCTGTAACACCTGCTTCAACGCCATCGACCGCCATGTCGCCGGCGGCCGCGCCGACCAGGTGGCGCTGATCCATGACAGCGCGATCACCGGCACGATCCGGAAATACACCTATGCCGAACTCAAGCGCGAGGTGGTCGCGCTTGCCTCGGTGCTGAAGAACCGGGGCATCGGCAAGGGCGACCGCGTCATCATCTACATGCCGATGGTGGCGGAGGCGGCCATCGCCATGCTCGCCTGCTCGCGCATCGGCGCCGTGCATTCGGTGGTCTTCGGCGGGTTTGCCTCGCATGAGCTTGCCACCCGCATCGACGACGCCAAGCCGAAGCTGATCATCTCGGCATCCTGCGGGCTCGAGCCCGGCCGTGTCGTGCCCTACAAGCCGCTGCTCGACAAAGCGATCGAGATGTCCAGGCATAAGCCCGATGCGTGCCTGATCCTGCAGCGCGAGCAGCTGCGCTGCGAGCTGAAGGACCACTACGACATCGACTATGCCGACGCGGTTGCGCGCGAGCGGGCCGCCGGCGCCAATGTCGACTGCGTTCCGGTGCTGGCCACCGACCCGCTCTACATCATCTACACATCGGGCACGACCGGCCAGCCGAAGGGCATCGTGCGCGACAATGGCGGCCACATGGTCGCCTTGAAATGGACGATGGAGAACGAGTTCGGCGTCAAGCCGGGCGAGGTGTTCTGGGCGGCCTCCGATGTCGGCTGGGTGGTCGGCCACTCCTACATCGTCTACGGCCCGCTGCTGCATGGCGCGACCAGCATACTTTTCGAAGGCAAGCCGATCGGCACGCCGGACGCCGGCACCTACTGGCGAGTGATATCGCAGCATGGCGTGGTGGCGCTGTTCACCGCGCCGACGGCGTTCCGCGCCATCAAGGGGCAGGACCCGCGCGGCGAGTTCGTGCCGAAATACGATTTGTCGAAATTCCGCACGCTGTTCCTCGCTGGCGAGCGCGCCGATCCGGAAACCATCAAATGGGCCGAGCAGAAGCTCGCCGTGCCGGTCATCGACCACTGGTGGCAGACCGAGACGGGGTCGCCGATGACCATCAATCCGGCCGGTCTGGGGCTCTTGCCGGTCAAATACGGTTCGCCCGGGGTACCGATGCCGGGCTACGACATCCGCGTGCTCGACGATGCCGGCCACGAAGTGGCGCGCGGCACGCTGGGCAATGTCGTGGTCAAGCTGCCGCTGCCGGCCGGCTGCCTGCCGACGCTGTGGAACGCCGACGGCCGTTTCCGTCAGGCCTATCTCGAGGAGTTCCCCGGCTTCTACAAGACGGCCGACGCCGGCATGCTCGACGAGGACGGCTACCTCTATGTCATGGCCCGCACCGACGACATCATCAACGTCGCCGGCCACCGACTGTCGACCGGCGCAATGGAGGAAGTGCTTGCCGCGCATCCCGACGTCGCCGAATGCGCCGTCATCGGCATCGCCGACGCCATGAAAGGCCAGGTGCCGCTCGGCTTCGTCGTGCTCAACGCCGGCGTTTCGCGCGATACCGCCCTCATTGAAAGCGAGGTGGTGGGACTGGTGCGCGAGCGCATAGGCCCGGTCGCCGCCTTCAAGACGGTGGTGACGATCAAGCGCCTGCCCAAGACCCGCTCCGGCAAGATCCTGCGCGGCACCATGCAGAAGATCGCCGACAAGGAGGAATGGACGATGCCGGCGACCATCGACGACCCCGTCATCCTCGACGAGATCAGCGCGGCGCTGAAGGGGCGCGGCATCGGGGTTTAGCCGGCCTGCATCATCGCCTGCAACTGCGGGGGACCAGGCCAGGCGCAAAGGGCGATTGCCGGCCGATGACAGCGAGGCTCAAGACGGCTTAAGTGCCGGTTCCCCATGCCTGAATTAACGAACGAGTAATGTTCGCGCCGGTATGGAAATTCCGGCCGAGCATGATATCGAGGCTTCATGCGTGCCGTGTGACATGCTCCCTGAAACTGGGATAGACCCCTAGCGAGCATCGAGCCTCAATCCGTGAGCCTGTTCCAGCGATCGAGACGACCCCGGACCGCGCCGCGCGACCGCCTGGAAATGGATATGCAGGACACGGTCGTCTATGCAATCGGCGACGTGCACGGCTGCTACAACGAATTGCGGTCGCTGGAGCAGAAGATCCTGCTCGATGCGCTGCCCTTTCGCGGCCGCAAGATCATCATCATGCTCGGCGACTATGTCGACCGCGGCCCGAACTCGAAGCGCGTGCTCGATCATCTCGTCGCGCCGGCGCCGAAAGGTTTCCTGCGCGTCTGCCTGGCGGGAAACCACGAGGTCGCGATGCTCGGCTATCTCGACGGCCATCTGTCGCGCGAGCTGTGGCTGGCGATCGGCGGGTTGGAGACCCTCTATTCCTACGGAGTCGACCCGGCGCGGCTCTCTGACCTCTACGGCTCAAGCGACGAGGTCGACCGGCGCATCCGCGAAGCCATTCCCGCCAGCCATGTCTCCTTCATGCGCACACTGCCGGTGATGGTCTGCTCGCGGAAATTCGTCTTCGTCCACGCCGGCATCAGGCCCGGCATCGACCTCGTTGACCAGGACGAGGACGACCTGCTCAACATCCGCACGGAGTTCTTCGAGCAGGCTCACCTCCTCGACCGCTGGGTGGTGCATGGCCACACGATCGTCGAGGCGCCGAAGTTCGAAGGGCACCGGCTCGGCATCGATACCGGCGCCTTCCGGAGCGGCCGGCTGACCGCGGTCAGGATCGTCGGCAAGCACGGCAAGCTGCTGTCTTCGGCGAGTTAAGGAAGAGCACAGCGTCGCCGCTCTCAGATCGGCGCAAGCTCGGCCTCGGCGGCGGCGCCATAGGACAGCAAGTCGCCCTGCCATTTGCTGCGCTTGAGGAACTGTTCCCAGGTCAGCGCATTCGGATCGATCTTCCGACTCCAGGTCAGATCGCGCCCGGGAGCGTAGTAGCCATATTCGACGGCATATTCGACCATGCCCACCAATTCGCGCACCAGATGCTCGTTGCCGGCGAAACCCGGAAAATGGCGCAACAAGTCTTCGCGCGAGTATGCAGAGGCGTAGCGCGCGCGCTTGCCGGTGACGCGCACAAACGTGTCCACCATTTGCTGCGCCGAGATAAACTCGCCGATCACGGGCAGCGCCTCCCCGGCGTATCGCGCGGGGTGATCGAAGATCTCGCGCACCGCTGGACCGGCCGCAGTGAGCGGGTCGCAGAACGGCACGGGGACGTCCGGAGGCAAGTATATGGCGAAATCTATGCCGTCCTCCACACCTTGCGGCACGTAGTATTCCAGGAAGTTGGTGTAATAAAACGCCAAGTATACAAACGAGCTGCGAATGGGTAAGCTGCGGATGTAATCCTCTACCTTTGCCTTGTCCGTGAAATGCGGTGCCCACTTGGTGCCGCCGGTGATCGCTTCGACATTTTCGAGCCCGCTGAAAACCACGTGTTCGACACCAGCGGCCACTGCCGCGTCGGCCAACTCCTTTCCGAGGTTGAGTTCGGGTTCCGCCGGCGGCACCTTGACGATCGG
>NZ_RZOS01000031.1:0-13720 GCF_004022605.1 Mesorhizobium sp. M4B.F.Ca.ET.089.01.1.1 | reverse complement strand
GGCGTCATCAAGAACGCCCCGGCCGAACCTTTCAGTGCTTCGGTCAGTTCGGCCTGCCGGCCGAATTCCAGGGGCGCCACCACGACCTCGGCCCCCTTCTTCGCCAAGGCTTGCGCTGGTTGGCTGTCGAGACGGCGAGTCAGCGCACGCACGCGGTAGCGTCCACTGTCGAGCAGGGACTTGGCGACGCTGCGACCCTGCTTGCTCGAGGCCCCGACAACCGTGATCAGGGGTTTGGAGGTATCAATCTGGCTCATGCTGATTATATCCCGGCTTGAGGGCGAAATCGCTTCGGCCCCGGACAGACGATCACGCCTGGCCGCCGAAAAGCGTGCCGCGACGTTTGGCTCAGCAAGAGTCTCGGACGATTCTACCTATTTTTGAAATCGCATAAGTGATCGGCTACTATCCATTCCATGGATACCAAACGCCTTGATCTCAATCTGTTGGTTACGCTGGAGACGCTGCTGATCGAGCGCAACGTCACGAAGGCGGCTGCCCGACTGCATCTGAGCCAGCCAGCGGTAAGCGCCCAGTTGAACCGCCTCAGACAAGAGTTCGACGACCAACTGCTGATTCCCGCCCAGCGAGGGATGACGCCGACGGCCAAAGCAATGGAACTGCTCGACCCGTTGCGCCAAACCCTTGATCAAGTTCGCGCCACGGTCAGCTCGCATCGGAACTTCAATCCGGCGAAGGCCAGGCTGATCTTCGCGATTGCCTGTACGGACTATCTGCAAGCTGCGATAGTCAAGCCGCTTGTCCTGGAGCTCAGGACGCTAGCACCGGGCGTTCGCGTTGCGATACGCAATCTGGACCTGCCGCAATTGGAAGCGCAGATGGCGCGCGGTGATGTGGATTTGGCACTGATGACGCCGCAGGAGGCCCCGCAAGGTCTTCGCGCTCGACATCTATTCGATGAGCGCTACGTGCTTATCGGCCGCAAGAAGCATCCGCGGCTGCGGGAAGGAATCACGGTCGCTGAATTTGCCGAGTTGGAGCAAGTGGTCGTGTCCGTGGAAGGCGGCGGCTTCGCGACACCGGTAGACAGTGCCTTGGCCGCTCTCGGACACAAGCGTAATGTCGTGCTCTCCGCGGCTTCGTTCCTGTTCGTCCCCGAGATCGTGTCTCGCTCGGACTTCGTCGCGCTGGTCCCGGAACGGCTGGTGCGTGATTCCGCGGACAAGCTTGACGTGATGGACTGTCCGTTTCCCGTTGAAGGCTTTGCGGTGGGAATGGTGTGGCATGAGCGCAGCCATGGACACAGCGGCCAGCGCTGGATCCGTGAGACCGTAGTCTCGCTTGTCGCGAATGAATCCTCGTCTCGGGCGCGCCATGGTTCCAACTAGACCGGTTCGGCGTTCATTGAAACGCCGAACCGCTCTGTCTCTTTGGCGCGATTTCGGACGGAAAACCGTCCACGCCTTTTCAGGAATTGCGTCACGCAGCCTGTTTGGTGCGCGCGTCCGACTTCTCCAGATAGTAGGTCGAATAGCGGTCGAAGAATTTCTCGGAGCCACCGAGCGATCCGTATTTCGCCAGCCGCTTCAGATCGACCTTGTTGAGCACGGCGCCAATGATCTTGTTGGCGACGTAGGGCTCCGATTCCAGCATCGAGCGCACCATGGCGCGCGGCGTGCGGCCCCATTCGGTGACCAGCACGAATCCGTCGACGAGCGGCGCGAAGGCCTTGGCGTCAACCACGGGACCCAGCGGCGGCAGGTCGACGACGATCAGCCCGTCGATGCCGCTGGCCTTGGCATCGGCAAGGAAACGCTCGACGCCGTAGATGTAGATCGGGTTGTAGTAGCCCATCAGCACGATCGGCGTCTCGTTGTCGGCGGTGCGGAATTCCGACGCCATCTTCAGCGTCTTGACCAGCGTCTGGCCGCCTTTCAGCGCCCTGAGGCCCGCCGCCTGGATGGCCGGGCCGTCGGCCATCGGATCGGAAAACGGCATGCCGAGCTCGATGACGTCGCTGCCTGCGCCGGGCAGCGCCTTCATGATGGCTAAAGAGGTGTCGTAATCGGGATCGCCGCCCATGAAATAGGTGACGAGCGCCGGGCGGCCCTCGGCTTTCAGCTTGGCCATGCGGCGGTCGATGCGGGTCGTCATGATCAGATCTCCATGCCCAGCATGTTGGCCACCGTGTGCACGTCCTTGTCGCCGCGGCCGGACAGGTTGACGATGACGATCTGGTCCTTGTCCATGGCCGGAACGATCTTGACCGCATGCGCGATGGCATGGGCCGATTCCAGCGCCGGGATGATGCCTTCGACGCGCGTCGTCAGCTGGAAGGCCTCCAGCGCCTCGTCGTCGAGGATCGGCACATATTCGACGCGGCCAGAGTCGCGCAGCCAGGAATGCTCGGGGCCGACGCCGGGATAGTCGAGGCCGGCCGAAATCGAGTGGCCGTCGAGGATCTGGCCGTCGGCATTCTGCAGCAGATAGGTGCGGTTGCCGTGCAGCACGCCCGGCGCGCCGGCATTCATCGACGCGCAATGCTCGACGCCATCGAGGCCGCGGCCGCCGGCTTCGATGCCGATGATGCGGACGTCCTTGTCGTCGAGGAAGGGATGGAACAGGCCGATGGCGTTGGAGCCGCCGCCAACGGCGGCGATGATGGTGTCGGGCAGGCGGCCTTCCTGTTCGAGGATCTGCGCGCGGGCTTCGGCGCCGATCACCGACTGGAAGTCGCGCACCAGCTCCGGATAGGGATGCGGGCCGGCGGCGGTGCCGATCAGGTAATAGGTGTCCTCGACATTGGTCACCCAGTCACGCAGCGCTTCGTTCATGGCGTCCTTCAGCGTGCCGTGGCCGGCGGTGACCGGCCGCACCTCGGCGCCGAGCAGCTTCATGCGAAAGACGTTGGGGCTTTGCCGGGCGACGTCGGTGGCGCCCATATAGACGACGCAGGGATAGCCGAAACGGGCCGCGACGGTGGCCGAGGCGACGCCATGCTGGCCGGCGCCGGTCTCGGCGATGATGCGCTTCTTGCCCATGCGCTTGGCGAGCAGGATCTGGCCCAGGCAATTGTTGATCTTGTGCGAGCCGGTGTGGTTCAAATCCTCGCGCTTGAAATAGACTTTCGCGCCGCCGAGATGCCTCGTCAGGCCTTCGGCGAAATAGAGCTTTGAGGGCCGCCCGGCGTAGTGGGTCGACAGGTTCTGCAGCTCGGCCTTGAACTCCGGATCGTTCTTGGCCTCGTTCCAGTGCCGTTCGAGGTCGAGGATCAGCGGCATCAGCGTCTCGGCGACGAAGCGGCCGCCGAAAATGCCGAACATGCCCTGCTCGTCGGGTCCGGTGCGGAAGGAATTGGGCATAGCCGGCTTGTTCATCGCCGATCTCCTGGTTCAAGAATTGCTCAGGCGGCGCGGTCGTCGCGCGCGGCCCTGACGGCCCGGAAAAACTGCTCGATCAGCGCCGGATCCTTGACGCCCGGGGCGCTTTCCACGCCCGACGAAATGTCGATACCGGGTGGATTGGCTGATCTCAGGGCGTCGCCGATGTTGAAGGCGTTGAGCCCACCGGAAAGCATGTAATCGACGCCGGCGTCAAGGCCGGCAAGGATATGCCAGTCGAAGGCGACGCCATTGCCGCCCGGCAATTCAGAGCCTTTCGGCGGCTTGGCATCGAAAAGGAAGCGGTCGGCGATGCCGACGAACGGTTTTATCCGCTCCAGATCGGCCGTCTCACTGATCGACAATGCCTTCATCACCGGCAGGCCATAGCGCGCTTTCACCTCGGCCACCCGCCCGGGCGTTTCGGAACCGTGCAACTGCAACATGTCAGGCTGCATTCTGGCGACGATCTCATCCAGGAAGGCGTCGCTGGCATCGACTGTGACGGCAACCGCCAACGCCTTGCCGCGCGCCGCCTCGCGCAACCGGCCAGCGTCGGCGGGCTCGATATAGCGCGGGCTCTTGGCGAAAAAGATGAAGCCGACATGGCTGGCGCCGCCGGCCAGCGCCGCGGCCATTGCCGCGTCGGTCTTCAACCCGCAGATCTTGATGTCGAGCGCCATGGCGCGGGGATTGGCACGAAAAGCCGCAAGAGTCGAGAAAAAGCATGCTGTTGCCGCCACGGCGGAAAGCACTACCTTTCAAACAGGGGACATTGGCGGGAGCAGACAATCATGACCGATCGAACCGTTGCCGAACTCAGGCAAAAGATCGCGCAGGCGCGCGACGTGATCGCGCATCTGATGGACAAGGCCGCCTTCAATGGGGCCGAGGCGCACCGGGCGCTGGACTATTTCGGCGGTGACGCTTTCGACCGCAATTTCCTGCCGTGGCCGCAACATGGCGCCGAGGGGTTGCGACCGGAGGAACTGAACGCGGCGAATGATGACTGAGCGGCCGGCCCAAGGCCGCCGGACGCATCAATCGAACACGATCGCCTGCAGGGCGCCGCCGTTGCGCTTCAGCCAGTCCTTGCAGCGGTCGGTGTCGGGGCAGAGCTTTTCGCACAGTTTCCAGAATTTCGGGCCGTGGTTCATCTCCTTCAGATGCGCCACCTCATGCGCGACGAGGTAGTTTATCACCGGCGCAGGCGCCATCATGATGCGCCAGGAGAAGGACAGATTGCCTTCCGAGGTGCACGAGCCCCAGCGGCTGGAGGTGTCCTTGAAGCGGATCGCCTTGGCGCGCTTGCCGAGCGCTTCGGTGTGTTTGGCCACCAGCTTCTCGATCTCGCGCTTGGCCTCGCGCTTCAGATAGTCGGCGATGCGGCGCGGCAGATGCACGCGCTCGCCATGCACGATCAGCAACGGGCCACGCTCGTCGCGCGAGATGGTGACGGTGCCGCGCTTAGACGGATCATGGACGATGCGATGCGCCACGCCGCGCACCGGAATCTTGATGCCCGGCCGCACCTGCGGCCTTGTCGGCACCTTGGCCAGCCGCTGCTCCAGCCAGTCCTGGTGACGGTCGAGGAATTTCTCCACCTCGCCGCGGCGCAGGCCCGGCGGCACGGTGATACGCAGGCCCTGGCCGCCGGAATCGATGCGCAGCGTCAGCCGCCGCGCCCTGTGGCTTTCGACGATCTTGAGCGGCAGCGTACGGCCGGCAACGCTGTGCTCGCGCTCGACGACGGGCGCGGGCTTGGGTTTGGTCAGGCTGCGGAAAAAGCCGATGGTCATGGCCGGACGATACGCGATTCGAGGAAAACGACCAGTGGAGCGAACTTAAAAAGAGAACAAAAACGAAACGGCGCCGCTTGCGCGACGCCGTTTGTCATAGCGAGGCCGGTCGCGCAACCTCAGTCGTCAAGCAGGTTCGAGCCCTTGCGCTTGGGGGTCGACGGGCTTGCCGGCTTGGTCGTCCCGGTCGTGGTTGGCGCGGTCGACTTGTTGCGGTTGGCCATGAAACGATCGAACTCGTCCTGGTCCTTGGCGCGGCGCAGCTCGCGGGCATAGTCGTCGAACTCGGTCAGCATCTCGTCGAGCTTGCGGCGTTCCTCGGCCAGGCGGTCGAGCTCCTTTTCGCGCCAGTCGTCGAAAGCGACGTTGCCGGTGCGGGCCGAGCCGTGGCCCCAGCGCGCGGCCTTGTCGGAACCGCGGCGGCAGCCGGCGAAGATGCCGTCGGTGGCGCGGTTCACGTCACGCTTGAAGCCGTCGAGCCGGTCGCCCCAGATGATGTAGGCGAGCATGGCGAAGCCGAGCGGCCAGAACACCATGAAGCCGATCACCATCAGCGCGATGGTCGCCGGCGTCCAGGCCGGACGGATCAATGCAGTTGTGTTCATTTTCTCCCAGTCCTTCCGTTGGGCACAGCCAATCCTGGCTGCGTGGAATCGAGATGGGATGGGCAAAACGGCGATTCAAGATGACCGCATCCAAAACCGGACAAAGGGCTGAAATGATTGTCTCATTTTGAGTTCTTCGAGGAAAAGCACGACCATTCCGGCAACCAGGCCCCAGAATGCCGCGCCGACGCCGAACAGCGTCAACCCCGAGGCGGTAACGGCGAAGGTGACGATGGCGGCCATGCGGTGGCCTTCGTCCTTGAGCGCGATCGACAGCGCGTTGGTCAGCGGCGCCATCAGCGCAAGACCCGCCACCAGCACGATGAGGGCCTGCGGCAGCACGGCGAAGATCGCCACCAGCGAGGCGCCGAACATGGCGAAGACGAGGTAGGCGAGCGTGTAGAACGGGCCTGTCTTCCAGCGCTCGGCGGGATCGGGATGGACATCCGGCCCGGTGCAGATCGCCGCTGAAATCGCCGCCAGATTGGTGGTCGGCCCGCCGAACGGCGCCGACAGCAGCGAGAAGAAGCCGGTGACGCCGATCAACGGACCGGGCTCGGGGTGGTAGCCGGCGGCCTTCAGCACGGCGAGGCCGGACAGGTTCTGCGAGGCCATGGTGACAAGGTAGAGCGGCAGCGCAAGCCCGATGACGGCGCCGGCCGTGAACTGCGGCGCAATCAGCGTCAGCGTCGACAGTTCCGGCGCCGGCAGGCCGCCGACACGGCCGGTGAGGAAGGCGGCCAGGCCACCGCCGATCAGCACCGCCAGCACCGATAGCGCCGGATTGAACAGACGGATGACGAAGAAGGCCACGATCAGCGGCAGGATCAGCCAGGGATCGGAAGGGATGGTCTTGAAGGCATTGGTGGCGAAGCCGACGAGGATGCCGGCCAGCATGCCGGAAGCGACGGAGGGCGGAATCCGGGCGATGAATTGGGTCAGCGGCTTGAACAGGCCGGTGGCGATCAAAAGCACCGCGGTGACGATGAAGGCGCCGACCGCCTCGTTCACCGAAAAGCCGCTCGATGCCGCGAGCAGCGCCAAGCCGGGCGTCGACCAGGCGGTGATGACCGGCATTTTGGTACGCCACGACAGCCACAGGCACTCGACCGCCATCGCCAGGCAGATCGCCGTCACCCCGCTCGCCGTCTCGACCTGCGTCGCGCCGACCGCCTTGGCGGCGGCGATGACGACGGCCAGCGTGCCGCCGAAGCCGACGATCGCGGCGACGAAGGCGGATATCGGAATGGAGATGCGCATGCTCACATGCCCCGCTGCACCATATCGCCCACCGCCCGCAGCAGCAGGTCGAGATCCTGCGGCCGCGACAGGCGGTGGTCGCCGTCGGGAATGAGCGAAAGCGTCACGTCGTCGGCCGGCAGCAAGGCGGCAAGCTTGAGCGCGTGGCTGGACGGCACATCCGCATCGGCGAGGCCCTGCAGGATGTGGACCGGGCAGTGGGTGTCGATCGGCCCGCCCATAACCAGGTTCTTGCGGCCGTCCTCGATGAGGGCGCGCGTGTAGATATAGGGCTCGGCCGAATAGTCCGACGGTTCGGCGAAGAAGCCCTTTTCGAGCAAATCCTGCTTCTGCGCCTCGGTCAGCGCCGGCTCGACCAGCTCGGCGGTGAAATCCGGCGCCGGCGCCAGGAGCACCAGGCCGGTGACACTGGCGTCGCCCGCTTTGCGCAGTTCCTGCACCATGCGCAGCGCGATCCAGGCGCCCATCGAGGAGCCGACCAGGATCTGTTTGCCTTGGGTGAAACGGCGAAAGACGGCGAGGCTCTCGGCCAGCCATTTCGAGATGGTGCCGTCGGCGAAGGCGCCGCCGGACTCGCCATGGCCGGAATAGTCGTGGCGCAGGAAGGCTCTGGGCTCCTTTGCCGCCCATCCGGCCAGCGTCTCGGCCTTGGTGCCCAGCATGTCGGACTTGTAGCCGCCGAGCCAGACGACGCCGGGCGCGGCGCCTTGCGACGGCATGACGGCCGCGCCTTGCGACTGCCTGACGGCGATGCTGGTTCCCCCGACATCCAGAAACATGGGAGCGGTTGCGGTCATGGCTGGCGTCTGGTCCTGTTCCTTGTGCCGGTCTTTTGGCACGGCGGAGCGTTCGACGAAAAGTGCTCTGCAACTTTCTTTGCTTGGTGCAGACGCGGGATCAGGTGATTTCTTGCGAAGGCTGTGCTATTGACTTGCGCCGCGCGCTCACCACATTGGCGCGTCCCGACCATCCGAACCCTACGAACCCCGAACGAAACGGCCAAGGAGACCACGACCATTCGCAGACCTTTCAAAGCAGCGGCGCCCACCAAGGATGGGCCGCGCTCCAACCGCGACATCCGGGTGCCCCGGGTCCAGCTCATCGACGCAGAAGGCCACAATCGTGGCGATGTTTCCATCAACGACGCATTGCTGCTGGCCGAAGAGGCCGGGCTCGATCTCGTCGAGATCTCGCCCAACGCGCAGCCGCCCGTCGTCAAGATCCTCGATCTCGGCAAGCTGAAATACGCCAACCAGAAGAAGGCGGCCGAAGCGCGCAAGAACCAGAAGGTCATCGAGATCAAGGAGATCAAGATGCGCCCGAACATCGACAGCCATGACTACGAGACCAAGATGAAGGCGGTGCGCCGCTTCTTCGAGGACGGCGACAAGGTCAAGCTGACGCTGCGCTTCCGTGGCCGCGAAATGGCGCATATGGAACTCGGCATGCAGCTCCTGAACAAGGTTCGCGAGGAAGTGGCGCCGATCGCCAAGGTCGAAGCCGAACCGAAGCTCGAAGGCCGCCAGATGATGATGGTGCTGGCGCCCCGCTGACAGGCGGGCGCCGACCAACCCAGGCGTTGGCGTCGATCACGGCTTCGAGAAGCCGAATTGACCACTTTCCATGGCAGCGTGCTCTAAAATCCGCCTGAATTGCGGAGCACGGCGTCCCGACGATCGGCGGGGCGCCTGTTTTCAATCCGATCGCCGGCAAACCTCGACGATCGGATTGCATCATGGTCGATGACGTCAAATACCCTGACACCAACCCCGTGAAATACGGGCTGGGCAACTACCAGCAGATGCGCAGACTGGTGCTGGCGGTGCTGATCGCGGTGCTGTTCGCCGCGCTGCTGTTCGGCCAGTCGACCTTTCCGCCCGACACGTGGCTGCATGAGTCGATCGAGATGTTCGGCGTGCTGCTGATCTTCCTGGGCATCGTCGGACGGCTGTGGGCGACGCTCTACATCGGCGGCCGCAAATCCTCCGAAGTGGTCACCGGCGGCCCCTATTCGATCACCCGCAACCCGCTCTATGTGTTCTCGACGGTCGCCGCCGCCGGTGTCGGGGCGCAAATCGGCTCGTTCACCGGCATCATCCTGTTCGCGGCCCTGTGCGCCGGGGCGTTCCACATCGTCATCCTGCGCGAGGAGAAATTCCTCAAGGAGGCGCTCGGCGCCCCTTACCGAGCCTATCTGGCGAAAGTGCCGCGCTTCTTCCCCGACCTCTCGCTCTACGACGAAGGCGACACCGGCAGCTTCAAGCCGCGCCTGCTTCTGAACACGCTGCTCGACGGGCTGGTGTTCCTGGTCGCGCTGCCGGCCTTCGAGCTTATCGACGGCGCGCAGCTGTCGGGCGTGCTGCCCGTGCTCTTCAGGCTCCCCTGATCGCGGACAGAGCGTCGCATGGCTTGAGGTGTTGCGCGCCGGCCGTGTTTGATCTATAGGACCGCCGTTCCGCGTATCGGCCCGAAATCGTCTTTCGGAAAGATACGCAGGAACAAAAACGAAAACCGCCCGGCAGGGCATGCCGTGGCGGTTTCATTTGCTTTTCGGGCTTTGGTCGGCCCGAAGCGAACAAGAAGCGCGATGGTGCGCCCACAATACGGAGTAGCAAAATGCCCAAGATGAAGACCAAATCGGCCGCCAAGAAGCGGTTCAAGATTACTGCCACCGGCAAGGTGCTGTCGGCTGCCGCCGGCAAGCGCCACGGCATGATCAAGCGTTCCAACAAGTTCATTCGCGATGCCCGCGGCACGATGGTTCTGGCTGAACCGGACGGCAAGAAGGTCATCAAGAATTTTCTGCCGAACGGCCTCTGAGCATTCGGCCTGGACACGCAACTGGTTTGACGCAATTCCGAACGGAAAACCGCTAAACACTTTTCCTGGAATTGCTTTTAAGGAGATCATGACATGGCACGCGTAAAGAGAGGCGTCACCGCTCACGCCAAGCACAAGAAGGTCCTGAAAGCCGCCAAGGGTTTCTACGGCCGCCGCAAGAACACCATCCGCATCGCCAAGCAGGCGGTGGAGAAGTCGCTGCAGTACGCCTATCGCGACCGCAAGAACCGCAAGCGCTCGTTCCGCGCGCTGTGGATCCAGCGCATCAACGCCGCGACCCACGAGCACGGCCTGACCTATGGCCGCTTCATTGACGGCCTCAACAAGGCCGGTATCGAGATCGATCGCAAGGTCCTGTCCGACATGGCCATCCACGAGCCGCAGGCTTTCGCCGCGCTGGTGGCCAAGGCCAAGGTCGCGCTCGAATACCTGAAGAACACCACGCCGAACGCTTTTGAAAGCGCTGTCGCCTAAGCCAGCGCTTCCCAAGCATTCGCAATTCTGATTTGGGGAACCCGCGCTGGCACGGCTGGCGCGGGTTTTTCTTATGCCTGATGCAACCAAAATGGTGACGCACCGGACACTGGTGGTTGCCCGATCGAGAGGGTTTCACCGTGAACGCCAGTGCTGGAAATCTTGAAGTCCTGGAAGGCTCGCTGCTTGCCGACATAGCGGCAGCCGCTGACGAGGCTGCGATCGAGGCGGTGCGCGTCGCGGCGCTGGGCAAGAAGGGCTCGGTCTCCGAAATGCTGAAGACGCTCGGCGCGATGACCGCCGAGGAGCGCCAGGTGAAGGGCCCAGCGATCAACGGGCTGAAGAACCGCGTCACCGAGGCGCTGAACGCGCGCAAGGCGGAACTGAAGGACGTGGCGATCGCCGCCCGGCTCGCCGCCGAGACGGTCGACGTGACGCTGCCGGTGCGTCAGTCGCCGGCCGAGCGCGGCCGCATCCACCCGATCAGCCAGGTCATCGACGAGATCGCGGCGATCTTCGGCGATCTCGGCTTCGCCATCGCCGAAGGCCCCGATGTCGAGACCGACTACTACAATTTCACCGCGCTGAACTTCCCGGAAGGCCACCCGGCGCGCGAAATGCACGACACCTTCTTCTTCCAGCCGGACGAGAAGGGCGAGCGCAAGCTTTTGCGCACCCACACCTCGCCGGTGCAGATCCGCACCATGGAGCGGCAGAAGCCGCCGATCCGCATCGTCATCCCGGGCAAGACCTACCGGCAGGATTCGGACGCCACGCACTCGCCGATGTTCCATCAGGTCGAGGGGCTGGTGATCGACAGATCAGCCAACGTCGCCAACATGAAGTGGGTGCTGGAGGAGTTCTGCAAGGCCTTCTTCGAGGTGCCGAGCGTCAAGATGCGCTTCCGCCCGTCCTTCTTCCCGTTCACCGAGCCGAGCCTCGAGGTCGACATCCAGTGCGACCGCTCGCGGCCGGGCGAGGTGCGCTTCGGCGAGGGCTCGGACTGGATGGAGATTCTTGGCTGCGGCATGGTGCACCCCAATGTGCTGCGCCATGGCGGGCTCGATCCCGACGAGTACCAGGGCTTTGCCTGGGGCATGGGCATCGACCGCATCGCCATGCTGAAATACGGCATGCCGGACCTGCGCGCCTTCTTCGATGCCGACGTGCGCTGGCTGTCGCATTACGGCTTCAGGCCGCTCGACCTGCCGACGCTGTTCGGAGGCCTCTCGGCATGACGGCGCCGCACACCGGCGGCTGCCGCTGTGGCGCGGTGCGGTTCGAGGCGTCAGTCGAGCCGCACCACATCAGCTACTGCCATTGCGGCGATTGCCGGCGGGCGAGCGGCGCGCCGGTGTCGGCGTTCGTCGGCTTCATGACCGACCAGATCGCGCTCGACGGCAAGGCACTGAAGCGGTTCGAGAACGGCCCAGTAACGCGCACCTTCTGCGGCGTCTGCGGCTCGCCGATCGCCTATACGGATGAGCGGCTCGCCGGCCACATCTATTTCACCCTCGGTTCGATGGACATGCCGGCCTATTTCAAGCCGACGCACCATGCCCATGTGCGCGAGCAGCTCCCCTTCCTGCATATGCCCGACGACCTGCCGCGCCATCTCAGGACCAGCGTGACCAGGCCCGATGGGCAAAGACCAGACGGAACACAGTCATGAAATTCACCCTCTCCTGGCTCAAGGACCACCTCGAGACCGACGCCTCGCTCACAGAGATCGTCGAGCGGCTGACCGCGATCGGCCTCGAGGTCGAGCATGTCGACGACAAGGCGGGGCTAAGACCCTTCGTCATCGCCAAGGTGCTGACGGCGGTGCAGCATCCCGACGCCGACCGGCTGCGCGTGCTGACGGTCGATACCGGCGACGGCAAACCGCCGGTGCAAGTGGTTTGCGGCGCGCCGAACGCCCGCGCCGGGCTGATCGGCGCCTTCGCCGCCCCCGGCACCTACGTTCCCGGCATCGACGTGACGCTCGCGGTCGGCAAGATCCGCGGCGTCGAGAGCCACGGCATGATGTGCTCGGAGCGCGAGTTGGAAATCTCCGACGAGCACAACGGCATCATCGACCTGCCGCAGGACGCGCCTGTCGGCACCAGCTTTGCCGCCTACGCCCATCTCGACGATCCGGTGATCGAGATCAATCTGACGCCGAACCGGCCGGACGCGACCAGCGTCTACGGCATCGCGCGCGATCTTGCCGCGAGCGGGCTCGGGCGCCTCGTCGGCGGCGGGATCATGCCGCATGCCGGCGATGGCCTCTGCCCGGTCAAGGTAACGATCGAGGCGCCGGAACTCTGCCCCGGCTTCGCGCTCACGCTGATCAGGGGCGTGAAGAACGGCCCGTCGCCGAAATGGCTGCAGCAGCGGCTGCTCGCCATCGGGCTCAGGCCGATCAGCGCCTTGGTCGACATCACCAACTACGTCACCTTCGACCGCGGCCGGCCGCTGCATGTGTTCGACGCCGAGAAAGTGACCGGTAACCTCACTGTGCGCCGGGCAAAGGATGGCGAAAAGGTGCTGGCGCTCGACGGCCGCGAATACACGCTGACGCCGGAAATGTGCGTCATCGCCGACGAGGACGGCGTCGAATCGATCGCCGGCATCATGGGCGGCGAGCATTCTGGCTGCGACGAGAACACCACCGACGTGCTGGTCGAATCGGCGCTCTGGGATCCGATCACCACGGCCCGCACCGGCCGCGCGCTCGGCATCATCACCGATGCGCGCTACCGCTTCGAGCGCGGCGTCGACCCTGAATTCATGGTGCCCGGCATCGAGCTGGCGACCAAGCTGGTGCTCGATTTCTGCGGCGGCACGCCGACCGAGATCGAGGTGGCGGGCTATGCCGGCCACAAGCGGAAAACCGTCTCCTTCCCGCTGTCGGAAGTGAAGCGGCTGACCGGCATCGAGGTGCCGCAGGCCGAAAGCCTCGACATCCTGACCCGCCTCGGCTTCGAGCCGCAGGGCTCGGGCGACGTCGTCAAGGTGAAGGTGCCGTCGTGGCGGCCTGATGTCGACGGCAAGGCCGACCTGGTCGAGGAGGTGATGCGCATCCACGGCGTCGACAATATCGCGCCGCAGCCGCTGACCTCGCATGACGCGGTCAACGGCAAGATCCTGACGGTGCTGCAGATCCGCACCCGCGCGGCCAAGCGCGCGCTTGCCGTGCGCGGCATGATGGAGGCCGTCACCTGGTCGTTCATTCCGGCCAAGCACGCCGAACTGTTCGGCGGCGGCCAGACGGCGCTGAAGCTCGCCAACCCGATCGCCGCCGACATGTCGGACATGCGGCCCTCGCTGCTGCCCGGCCTGATCTCTGCCGCCCAGCGCAATGCCGACAGGGGCATTGGCGATGTGGCGCTGTTCGAGGTTTCCGGCACCTATGAGG
>NZ_RZOS01000319.1:0-6767 GCF_004022605.1 Mesorhizobium sp. M4B.F.Ca.ET.089.01.1.1 | reverse complement strand
CGTTGGCGACTCCGAGCCCGTATTTCTTCGACAGGTCGCGCATGCCGGCGAGCACGCGCGGCAGTTCCTTGCGCGGGATGGTGCCGTCCATGCAGTAATAGTCGGGCGAGATGCGGCCGACCGCCGGGAAGGCCGCCTTGCGGCCGGCCCAGAAACTCAGCCGTTCCTGCTCCGACTGCGAGATGCGGCAGGTGGTCGAGCCGTTGCGATGGGCGATCGCCTCGACAAGGCCGATCAGGTGATCGACCTCGACGCCTGGTCCATCGAGCTCGACGATCAGCAGCGCCTCGACGTCGAGCGGATAGCCGGCATGGACGAAATCCTCCGCGGCGTGGATCGCCGGCCGGTCCATCATCTCCATGCCGCCGGGAATGATACCGGCGCCGATGATGTCGGCGACGCATTGGCCACCCTGCTCGCTGGTCGGAAAGCCGATCAGCAGCGCGCGCGCCGTCTCCGGCTTCCTCAGGATGCGCACCGTGACCTCGGTGACGACGCCGAGCAATCCTTCGGAGCCGGTCATGACGCCGAGCAGGTCGTAGCCCTCGGCATCGAGATGCCTGCCGCCCAGCCTCACCACCTCGCCATTGATCAGCACCATCTCGATGCCGAGCACATTGTTGGCGGTCAGCCCGTATTTCAGGCAATGCACGCCACCGGAGTTCTCGGCGACATTGCCGCCGATCGAGCAGGCGATCTGGGAGGATGGATCGGGGGCATAGTAAAAGCCCTCTTGCTCGACGGCGGTGGTGATGCCGAGATTGGTGACACCGGGCTGGGCAACGACAATGCGGTTCGGATAGTCGATCGCAAGGATGCGATTGAAGCGGCTCATCACCAGAAGCACCGCATCCTCGAGCGGCAGCGCGCCGCCCGACAGCGAAGTGCCCGAGCCGCGCGGCACGACGCGGATGTTGCGATCGTTGCAATATTTGAGCACCCGCGAGACCTGCGCCACCGTTTCCGGCAGCACGACGACAAGCGGCAACTGCCGATAGGCGGTGAGGCCGTCGCTTTCGAAGGCACGCATTTCATTGGCCGCATCGACGACACCCTCGCCCGGCACGATGATGCGCATGTCGGCGACGATCTCGGCGCGCCGGCGCATGGTGGCGGCATCTGGCTTCGGCATGGCAAGGCCGGACATCGGCGCTTTCCTCCACTCGACTGGTCAAAATCTTTTACCAGTGAAGCGCGTTTGTTGCAAACCCCTGCTTTGGTCGGGATGAGACAATGGGTGCAGGCCGCGCTTCCGCAGCGGCAATCTGCCGCTGATGTTCTCCCCCCTTGAGGGGGAGATGGCCGCGAAGCGGTCAGAGGGGGGCGTCTCGCACAGATCGCTAGCGCATCTTACGTCGGGAACGAGGTTGGCGCCCCAGGCGAGGCGACCCCCTCTGTCGCCTTCGGCGACATCTCCCCCTCGAGGGGCGCGCCTACTCGCCCGGATGCTTCGCCGGCTCGGAGTGCATGCGCCGCACCCGGCGCACCCCCCACCAGACCAGCAGCACGGCGACCGGCACCGCGGCGGCGGTGACGATTTCGGGCGCGAAGGCGTGGCCGAAGATCGAGGCACCCTTGGCGAGATAGGAGATGAGGCCGACGACGTAATAGGAAACGGCGGCAACGGAAAGCCCCTCGACCGTCTGCTGCAGGCGCAGCTGCAGGCGGGCGCGGTTGTTCATCGAGGCCAGCAGGTCGCGGTTCTGCTTCTCGACCTCGACATCGACCCAGGTGCGCAGGAGCGTGGTGGCGCGAGTGAGTTTGCGCGACAGGTTGGCCTGCCGCTCCTCGACCGAGCGGCAGGTGCGCATGGCCGGCGCCATGCGCCGCTGCAGGAAGCCGGCCCAGGTGTCGTAGCCGGACACCGGTTCCTCCTCCAGCGCCTCAAGCCGCTCGACGACAATGCCGTCATAGGCGCGGCTGGCGCCAAAGCGGTAGAGGCTGGAGGCGGCATCCGCCTCCAATTCGGCCGCCAGCTCGGTCAGGTCGGCAAGCAGCGTCTGGCTGTCGCGGGTCTCCGCCCCCTTCATTTCCAGCGTCGTCTGCGCCAGCCGGTCCTCGATGCGGCGGGCGCGGACGGAGAGCGTCAGCGCCAGCGGCAGGCCAAGCATGGCCAGCGTCCGGTAGGTCTCGATGTCGAGCAGCCGCTGCGACAGCGCGCCGGTGCTGGCCGGCGTCAGGCCGCGGTCGAGCACCAGCATGCGCGTCAGGCCGTCGCCGTCCTGGCGGAAGTCGGTGACGATGGCTGCGTTGCCGCGGCCGACCAGCGAGTAGCAGAGGCTGGTGGGGTCAAAATCGGCAATGAGCTTTTCGCTGGTCTGCGTCCATTTACGGATCTCGAGCCTGATCCCGGATATGACCGTGCCCGGCGGCGAAAACCCGTTGCCAAAAGGTGAATCCTCCTGTGATCCGGCGCTTTCGGCAAGCGGCCCTTCCCACAGGTAGGTGGAGAATTCGGTGTGCCGTTCCCAGCGCAACGAGCCCTTGCCCCACTTCATGGCATGGTGGCGAGCCTGGCGGTCGGGGGTGGCGATGCCAAGGCGTCGCGACATCTCCGAAAGCACCGCCTGGTCGACGCCGGAGCCGCCTTCGGTCATGAAGGAAAGCTGGATCAGAACGCGCGCCTTCTCGATCAGCGGATGCGGCCGGGCATGGACCTCGCCAAGCGCGCCGGCGCGGCCTCCATGCGCCGGGAAGCCCATGACGCTGCCCTGGGCGCGCGGCTGGAATTCGAGATTGGACGTCTCGTCCGACACGGCCGGTCCCCCTGTTCTTGACCCTGCGTGTATCGGCGTCCTCTAGGGCCAATCGCCCGGAGACGCAAACAGCAAAGTTTAGCTGACGGGCATATAGGAAGGCGGCGTCGGCAGTGAGCCACGCCGGAGGAATTGGATAAATAATTTGACCAGTTGGGGACAGAGGCTCTAATCTGGGCGACAACCGCTTCCCTTTCCCAGGCGCCCCGTTGAGCGATATTTTCTCCAGGATCGAGCATTCGCGCACCGCCGACGAGGTGGTGCAGCAGATCGAGAGCCTGATCCTCGAAGGCGTGCTGCGCACCGGCGACCGGCTGCCGGGCGAGCGCGAGCTGGCGCGCCAGTTCGACGTGTCACGGCCGATCCTGCGCGACGCGCTGAAGGCGCTGGAGGGGCGCGGGCTGCTGACGACCAAGGCCGGCGGCGGCACCCATGTCGCCGACGTCATCGGCCAGCTGTTCACCAAGCCGGTGACCGACCTCATCTCGATGCACCGCAAGGCGGTGACCGACTATCTGGAGTATCGCCGCGAGATCGAGGCGGTCGCCGCCGAATATGCGGCGCGGCGCGCCACGCCGGAAGACCTCACGCTGCTCGACAGCATCATGGCGCGCATGGACGAGGCGCACCGCACCGGCGATTTCGACGACGAGGCGGAGATCGATGTCGAATTTCATCACGCGGTTTGTGAGTGCGCGCACAACATCATCCTGCTGCATACGCTGCGCTCCTGCTACCGGCTGTTGTCGGAAGGTGTGTTCCAGAACCGGCTTCTCGTCTTCAGCGTGCCCGGCGCGCGCGAGGCGCTGCTTCACCAGCACCGGGCGATCTATGCGGCGATCAAGGGCGGCGATCCGGCGGCTGCCCGGCAAGCGGCCATGGACCACATCTCCTATGTCGAGCGCTCGATGCTCGAGGCCGAACGCAGCGGCGACTGGCAGCGCGTGTCACGGCTGAGGCTGAGACAGCGCTCCGACGCCGGTGACGGCGCCAAGACAACGAATTAGCGAACACCCAGCGGGAAAGACCATGAGCGACATCCTCACCATTGCCGATCTGAAGGACCTGGCGCGCCGCCGGGTGCCGAAGATGTTCTTCGACTACGCCGATTCCGGCGCTTGGACCGAAAGCACCTACCGCGCCAACGAGGAGGATTTCGCCAAAATCAAGTTCCGCCAGCGCGTGCTGGTGGATATGAGCAACCGCTCGCTGGAAACGACCATGATCGGCGAGAAGGTGGCGATGCCGGTGGCGCTGGCGCCAACCGGGCTGACCGGCATGCAGCACGCCGACGGCGAGATGCTGGCGGCCCAGGCGGCGGAGGAATTCGGCGTGCCGTTCACGCTGTCGACAATGAGTATCTGCTCGATCGAGGATGTCGCCTCAGTGACGAAGAAGCCGTTCTGGTTCCAGCTCTACGTGCTGCGCGACAAGGACTTTGTCCTCAACCTCATCGACAGGGCAAAGGCGGCGAATTGCTCGGCTCTGGTGCTGACGCTCGACCTGCAGATCCTCGGCCAGCGCCACAAGGATGTCCGCAACGGGCTTTCGGCGCCGCCGAAGATGACGCTCGCCAACATCATCGACCTGGCGCTCAAGCCGCGCTGGTGTCTGGGCATAGCTGGCACCAAGCGCCGCACCTTCCGCAACATTGTCGGACACGCCAAGGGGGTCGGCGACGTCTCTTCGCTGTCGTCGTGGACGACGGAGCAGTTCGATCCGCAGCTTTCGTGGAAGGATGTCGCCTGGATCAAGGAACGCTGGGGCGGCAAGCTGATCCTGAAGGGCATCCTCGACAAGGAGGACGCGCTGATGGCGGCCCAGACCGGCGCCGATGCGATCGTCGTTTCCAACCATGGCGGACGCCAACTCGACGGCGCCGCCTCGTCGATCGAGGTGCTGGAGGAGATCGCCGACGCCGTCGGCGACAGGATCGAGGTGCACATGGATGGCGGCATCCGCTCGGGCCAGGACGTGCTCAAGGCGCTCTGCCTCGGCGCCAAGGGCACCTATATCGGGCGGCCCTTCCTCTACGGCCTCGGCGCCATGGGCAAGGACGGGGTCACCAAGGCGCTGGAGATCATCCGCAAGGAGATGGACATCACGCTGGCGCTGTGCGGTAAGCGTTTGGTAACCGACATGGGCAAGGACCAGCTGAGGCGCTAGGGCCTATTCACCTATCCGCTCTAGTTTCCCGTGATGATCGATACGGGAAGACGCTCGCCGTGACCGAAACCGGCATCCACTATCTCGACGCGCGCGGGCCGGAAGGCATGCGGCTCTACGCCATCGGCGACGTGCATGGCCGGCTCGACCTTCTGGCCGCCATGCACCGCCGGATCGAGAGCGAGCTCGAATACAAGCCGACCGCCGACTGGCGCGTCATCCATCTCGGCGACTATACCGACCGTGGTCCGGATTCCAGGGGCGTGATCGATTTCCTGATCGACGCAAGGGCACGCGACCCGCGCCATCTGACGCTTACCGGCAACCACGATGTCGGCTTCCTCGACTTTCTCGCCGAGCCCGACGCGGACGGCCTGTTCATGCGCTATGGCGGCATCCAAACGGCGCAGTCCTACGGCGTGACGCTGCCCGCGGCCAGTGGCTGGTTCGGCACGGCGGAGACGGCGTTGCGGGAGGGACACGCGACCCTGGTCGCGGCCGTGCCGCAAGCCCATGTCGACTTCTTGCGCTCACTGCCGTTTTCGGTGGCGTTCGGCGACTTCTTCTTCTGCCATGCCGGCATTCGGCCAGGCGTACCGCTCGAAAGCCAGAGTCCGCAGGACCTGATCTGGATTCGCGACGCCTTTCACGATCACCCCGGCCTTTATCCGAAAGTGATCGTGCATGGGCACACACCGGTGCCGGAGGCCGAAATCATGGCCAACCGCGTCAATGTCGACACGCTCGCATGGCATTCGGGAACGCTCAGCGCGCTCGTCGTCGACGGCGCGGATAAGCGCATCCTGACGGTCGAGGCGCAGCGGTTCCAGTCATGATCCCGGCTATGGGATCAGCTTTCCGTTTGTCGGGAAGGACCAGGCTTTAGCGAAGGGCGGCGGTGACGCCGTAGCCGTCGACGGCCTGGTGATTGTTGGCGGCGTCGGCCGAATAGATGCCGAGGCCGCACAGGACGATGGCAGACAGCATGATAAAGGACAGAAGCGCTGCTTTCACGGACGTCATCTCTGGTTGAGCTTCCTGCATCTGTGCACGACCCGGTTACCAATGCGTTGAAACGATAAAATGCGTCTCAATGTTTCGACGATTTCGCGTTTCTAAGCAGATTCCGTATCGCCGGTGTGTCGCGCGGATCACACAGAAGGTTCATCGCGGTTGCACCGGCGATACAAAGCGCGCGCCTTCTAGGATGGCGCGCGGACACAAACCAAGGATGAAAAGGGTTTTCCCCAGCCGGAACTGCCGTGGCGTGCCAATAATGTCACGCCGCCCCAGGTCTGCGCGCCAAGGTGAGTTGAGATTCAGGTCAGGCCGAGCCGAAAAACTATGGCTTCTGAGAACCGGAGCGGAGCGTACATGAAGTACGTGAGCACCAGAAGCGCAGGAGGCCATTGTTTGCAGGCCGCCTCACCTGAACATCGACACGCTTCAGATGGTCGCCACCCAGGCGCGGGCAATGGCCAGACCGGCGGCGTCGGCATCGGGACCGTTGCGGGTGATTTCGCCGTCGAGCCGGTCGTTCCAGTCGGGATGGCGCTCGGCGATGAGGGAGGCGAAGGAGGTGCTCCAGTCGCGCACCATCGGCGTATCCGCTTCGAAATGGAACTGGAAGCCGTAGACGGCGCGGCCAAGGCGGAAGGCCTGGTTCTCGGCGACGGCGCTGCCTGCCAGCCGCACGGCATTCTGCGGCAGCACGAAGGTGTCGTCGTGCCATTCGAAGATCGGGAAATTCTCCGGCAAGGCGGCCAGCACCGGATCGGTCTTCGCCGCCGGCGTCAGCGACACCTGGTGCCAGCCGAACTCGGTGGCACCAGGTGTCGCTGACGC
>NZ_RZOS01000318.1:0-6781 GCF_004022605.1 Mesorhizobium sp. M4B.F.Ca.ET.089.01.1.1 | reverse complement strand
TCTGCGACGGGCGTCGCCGAGAGGCTTGGGAATTCGCGTCTCACCCCCCTTCCAGGGATCGTCTTTTTCGGCAAAGGGTGGAACAAACGCCAACCACCCACGTTTTTACCGCAGCATAGGAAGGAGACGGATCATGCTTTACTGGGCGCTCGTTTTTCTCGTCGTGGCGATCATCGCCGGTGCGCTTGGTTTCGGCGGCATCGCCGGCACCTCCGCCGGCATCGCGCAGATACTGTTCTTCATCTTCCTCGCGTTCCTGATCATCTCGCTGGTCGCCGGCCTGTTCAGACGGGCGTGACGGCGAGGCTCGACCGAACACTGGAAGCCGCACCCCTCAAACGGTTTCCAGCCACCGCCGGGCGGTATCCTCCAACGAGATGCCGCTCGGCGGACCGCATCTGGATCCTCATTTTCGGGAACCCATTTTGCAGTAAGCCGTTCAGCTTGAGCTCGGTGGCAAGCGATCGATGCGTTCCAAGGCCTCAAACATGAGCGACAGCAGACAGGGCGAAGAGGTCATCGCCCTGCATCCGGCCGAAAGCGGAATGCAGCTTGGCCGGGCGCTGCTTCACGCGCTGCACAATGCCGGCATTTCCGTTCTCTATCAGGACCGCGAGATGAAGACGGTCTGGGCGCGCAACATGCGCGCGCCGTGGGCCACCGACACGGCCGACAGCAACGGCATACTGCCGCCCGCCCAGGCCGAGCGCATCGCCGCCGCCAAACGCGGCGTCATTGCCTCCGGCAAGCCGGAGCGGCTCGAGCTTGGCGTGCCGGGCGACGACGGCGTGCGCTGGTTCCAGGTTTGGATCGACGCCGACCACGGCGAGGGCGGCGAAGTGCAGGGCATCGTCACCACCATGGTCGAGACCACCGAGCAGAGGCGACGCGAGCAAACGCTGAAGACGCTGCTGCGCGAGGTCAGCCACCGCTCGAAGAACCTGCTCGCCATCATCCAGAGCATCGCCACCCAAACCGGCCGCTATTCCGGAGCATCGGGTGATTTCCTGCCGCGCTTTCGCGGCCGGCTGCAGTCGCTGGCCTCCTCGCAGGATCTGGTCACCTCCTCCAATTGGCGGGGCGCAGCCCTTCACGAGCTCGTCTCCGGCCAGGTTGGCCGCTACGCCGCCGACCCGGAGCGCAGCCTGCGCCTCGAGGGCGAGAACCCCTATCTCAACCCCAACGGCCCTGCATGTTGGTCTGGCCATGCATGAGCTTGCCGTCAATTCGGTGAGCTATGGCGCCCTGTCGCGGCCGGACGGGCGCGTCGAGCTGACCGCGAGGCTGACGACCGACGCCGGCGGCGAGCCGGCCTTGTCGCTGACATGGTGCGAAGCCATCGGCGCCCGCGACGTCAGTAGCAGCGAGAAGCGTTTCGGCAGCGTCGCCCTGGAACGTGTCGTGCCGGCATCGCTCAACGGCACGGCGACGCTCGAAATCATCGGCGATCGCCTCGAATATCGCCTCGTCATCCCCAAGGGCAATTTTGCCACGGACTGACTTGCTCGGCGCCGCGCCACGGGCGCGCCGGCAAGACCCTTAACCGGCTGTTCACCATAAAGTCCGATGCTGTTCTTCCCAGATGGCGCTGCAACTTGCCAGGGCCTGAGGCCCTCGCCGGTTGCAGCGCGACAGGGAGGGTGGGTCCGTGACGGTTGCCGACATGAACAGGCTGGAGCAGGCCGCTCGCGTCTCGATGAGCGGGTTCCAGGATGCCGAAGCTCCGGCCTCGGCCTCATCCAGCGTCTCCCATCCCCTGCTTCGCCTGGCCGCTGCCGTCATCCTGCTCGCGGCCATCGCGCTGACGCTGGCGATGCAGTTCAGCTGACGTCCCGCCATCTGCTCGCTCCCGCCCGCCAATTATTCGAGGGCGACACCGCTGCCGCAGGAACTTTGCCGGTTTTGCTCCGTTCTTGTGCGAGAGGAATCTCGCCATGGAACATATTGCTGCCTTGCTGCTGGTCATCGGCTGCTCCAACTCCATGACCGAATGCCGTGAATTGTCGGTGCCTGTCAGCGTCTTCGAGACCGCCGAGCAATGCACCGCCGAACGGCCCTTCGCCTTGACCGACGTTCGGGGCCAGGCTCCCCACGTCGTTGCCAAATGCCTCGCCGTCGACCCGGCATTGGAGGACGACTACGACCAGATCGTCTGGAACGTGCGTCCGGACGGCACACTCGACGCGTCCCTGCAGGTCTCCGGCCTCGTCCTGGCCTCCAACGACAGTGCGCGGCCCGAAAAAACCTATCTTGGTCAACAATAAAATCGAGCGGGCAAAGGCCGTTGTTTCATGTTAAATGGCGGTTGTAGCCTCCTAAAGTGAGGACAAAGGAGAGGTGACTCTATGCGGAAGATGATTATTGCCATGGTTGCGGTTGTCGCGGTCAGCGGCTGCAGCACGACCGAGCGGGACGTTGGCGTTGGCGCCGGCGTCGGCGCCGTCGCCGGTGGCCTGATTGGCGGCACCAAGGGCGCGCTCATCGGTGCGGCCGTCGGCGCGGGCTCGGGTCTGCTGGTTCGCAACCTGCGCAATGGCTATTGCCAGTATCGCGACAATCGCGGCCGTCTCTACACGGCTCGCTGCTGATCGCTTCGGACCAGGCGCAATAGGAACGGAGGCCGGCTCGTCCGGTCTCCGTTTGTTTGTGCCGCCTGCACTTGAAGGTTCCTGGTGAGGGGAGCGCCTTTCAGGTCGCCAGCGGGATTCTGATCTCCACCTTCAGCCCCTCGGCGAGAAACTCGCGCTTGATCGTGCCACGCAATTCGCGCGTCACGTTGAGATCTATGAGCTTGGTGCCGAAGCCGGTCTTGGCCGGGGCTTCGAGCTGCTTCTGTCCGGCTTCACGCCAGTTGAGCACCAGCAGCCTGTCGCGGCCGCGCCCCTGCAGCGACCAGTCGACCTTGAGCGCCCCCACGGAATTGCCGGCCTCGCCATATTTCAACGCGTTCGTCGCCAGCTCATGGAAAGTCAGGCCGAGTGCCTGGGTCGTCGTCTCGTCGAGCAGCACCTCCGGTCCGGACAATATGCCAGCGGGAAGCTCCTTGCCGAACACCTGGCCGAGCTCGATGCGCAGCAGATCGCCGAGATCGGCCTTCTGCCAGCGCGAGCGGGTCAGCATGTCCTGCGACGCCGCCATCGCCTGCAGCCGCGCCGCGAAGGACGACGAGAACTCCTTCACGTCGGTGGCGTGCGAAGCCGTCTGGCGCGCGATCGCCAGCACCCTGGTGATCGAGTTCTTGATGCGATGCTTCATCTCCTGCAGCATCAGCTCCTTCTCGAGCAGGCTCTTTTCCGTCGTCTCGTGCAGCAGCGATACCGCGTCATAGGCACGCTCCTGATAGCGCGCCACCAGCGCTATGGCGCCGGCGAGCAACAGTCCGAACAGGCCGAGCATCACCGGAATGGCGCGCGAGGACGGCAGCGAGAAAGCGCTTGTCGGCCGAAACAGCACCGTCCAGGGACGACCGGCGACGACGAGCTTGCGGCTCACCAGCAGCCTCTCGCCGAGGGTCTCGGACGGCGGCGTCTCCGACCGGAACAGAAGATTGCCGGCGTCCACCTTGCCGTCATAGATCTCGGTGTTGACCGGCAGCAGCGGGGCGCGGCTGAGCGCAGTCTGGAACAGGTCCCGGGCGCGGAAGGCCGCATAGAGGAATCCCGCCGTCGACGACCGGCTGGCGTTGATGACCTCGGGCGCGGTTTCGACATTGAGCCGCACGAAGACCAGGAACCCGGGGAAGGTCTGGGTAGCGCCCGTCCCCTGGCCGAGCTGGACCAGGCCGCTTGCATGCTGCTGGTCGTCGGCCATTGCCTTTTCGATCGCCACCCGTCGCGCCGGCTCGGTGAACATGTCGTAGCCGATGCTGGCCTGGTTGGACGGAGCTATCGGTTCGAACATCACGATCGGCGTGCGCCAGGGTTGCGTCGTCGCGGGGTAGACCTGATGCGCGACGCCATGGTCGCGCAGGATATCGCGCTCGACCGCCGCCTCGTCGCCGGCCTTGGCCAGCCGCAGGAAGCCGATTCCGCGCAGCCCGGCGAAATTGTTGTCGACATCGAGCGCGTTGAAGAACGCCTTGAATTCATTGCGTGAAATGTCGCCGTTGCGGGCGTCGAACAGCGCCTGGGTCGAGCGCAACAGCGAAAGATGGAGATCGATGCGGCTCTCGATCCGGTTGAGCGCGTCGTCCGCGGTCGCGTCGAACTTGATCCGCGCCGCTTCCTGCGTGGCGAAATAGGCGAATCCCGCCATCGTCAGGCTGATCAGCGCGACGGCGATGAAGGCGAGGATCGGGAAGAACTTTTTCAACTGAGGAAGTGGCCCCTGAACGGTTGGGCACCTTTATGAGCAAGTCCCCGCGGCAACACAATGGCGCGGCCAAATCATCATGACGCCTGGCACATCACGTATCGGACATTAGAGCAATTCCAGGAAAAGCGGGAACCGGTTTTCCGTCCGGAATTGAGTGAAAACAAAGGGATAGAGCGGTTCTGCGTTTCCGTGAAACGTTGAACCGCTCCAGCCGGCTTCCAATCCTCAGGCGGCGATCTTCAGCGCCCCCGGTCCGGGAATGGCGCCGGGCGGACATTTGCCAAGAATGATCATGCCGAGCACCTCGTCCTGGGTGACGTCGCTGGTGCGCGCGGTGCCGACCACCTGCCCGTTCTTCATCACGCAGACCCGGTCGGCAAGCTCGAACACGTCGTGGATGTCGTGGCTGATCAGGAAGATGCCGATGCCATCGGCCTTGAGCTGCTTGACCAGCTCGCCGACCTGCGCCGTCTCCTGCGGCCCGAGCGCGGCTGTCGGCTCGTCCATGATCAGGATGCGGGCGTTGAACAGGATGGCGCGCGCGATCGCCACCGACTGCCGCTGGCCGCCGGAGAGCTTGATCACCGGCTCTTTGAAACGCTGGAAGCGCGGATTGAGCCGGCCCATCACCTTGCGCGCCTCGGCCTCCATGGCGACATCGTCGAGCGTGCCCCAGCCGGTCATCAGCTCGCGGCCGAGGAAGAGATTGGCGGCGGCGTCGACATTGTCGGCGAGCGCCAGCGTCTGGTAGATCGTCTCGATGCCGTATTTCTTGGCGTCGCGCGGGTTGGAGATGTGCGCCTCCTCGCCATTGACGAAGATCTGGCCGGCGTCGCGCTTGTAGGCGCCGGACAGGATCTTGATCAGCGTCGACTTGCCGGCGCCGTTGTGGCCGAGCAGCGCCACCACCTCGCCTGGAAAGAGATCGATCGAGGCATCGTCGACGGCGCGAATGCCGCCGAAGGCGATCGAGATGTTGCGCATGTCGATCAGCGGCGTGCCGGTGGGAGCTGTCTTTTCCATGGTCGCGTCTCCTCCCTGAAGTTCTTGCTCAGACTCGCTTGCGGTAGACGGTATCGAGCCAGACGGCGACGACCAGAACCGCGCCGACGACAATGCTCTGCAGCGGCGAGTCGATGCCGAGCAGCACCATGCCTGACTGCAGCGACTGCATCAGAAGCGCGCCGAGCATGGCCCCCAGCACGGTTCCCGAGCCGCCGGCGAGCGACGTGCCGCCGATGACGGCGGCGGCGATGACCAGCAGCTCGTCCAGCGTGCCCAGCGCGTTGGTCGCGGCGTTGAGGCGCGCCGACGAGATGGCGGCGCTGATCGAGGCCAGCACGCCCATGATCATGAACACCTTCATCGTCACCCAGCGCGTGTTGATGCCGGCGAGCGAGGCCGCCTCCGGATTGCCGCCGATGGCGAACACATAGCGGCCGAACCGGGTGCGCCGGGTGATGAAGGTCATGACGATGCCGACCGCGACCGCCATCAGCACCGGTATGGCGATGCCGTGGGCGATGAACAGACCGCCTTCGGGAATGGTGATGCCGTTCTGCTGGGCGTACTGGCGCACGATGCCGACCGGCCACGGATAGGAATTGGCGACTGAGACCGCGCCGAGGATGGCGGCGCAGGCGACGACGCCGAGGAAGACTTCCGCCCACACCGGACGCAGCGGGAAATTGAACCGCTTGCGCTGCGAGCGGCCGTTGAGCAGCGCGAAAGCGACCGCCGCGCAGGCGACGACGCCGACGACCCAGCTCGCCGTGGCGCCGATCGAGCCGCGCGGTCCGCCGCCCATCAACTGGAAGGTGGCGTCGAGCGGCGCGACCGTGCGGCCGCTGGTGATCATCCAGGCCATGCCGCGCCAGACCAGCAGGCCGCCCAGCGTGACGATGAAGGCCGGCACCTCCATATAGGCGATGACGAAGCCCTGGAAGGCGCCGATCGCCAGGCCAAGCACCACGCCGGCGGCGAGCGCGATGATCCACAGCCAGGGATTTCCGAGCTCGAGACCGATGACCCGGATCAGGAATTCGGCCTGCGCCACGCCCATGATCATGCCGACCACGCCTTCGACGGAGCCGACGGAAAGATCGATATTGCGCATGACGATGACCAGCACCATCCCGGTCGCCATGATCGCCACCGAGGACGTCTGCACCGACAGGTTCCACAAGTTGCGCGGCGTCAGGAAAAGCCCGCCCGACAGGACGTGGATGCCGATCCAGATAACCAGCAGCGCGCCGACCATGCCGAGCATGCGCGTGTCGAGTTCGGTTGCCTTGAGGAAGCGGCCGGCGGCGCTGAGTTCGGCTGCGCGTGCCCGGTCCGCGGCGACCGTGCTTGAGGTCGTATCGGTCATGATTTCCTCCCACCGGTTTGCCGTCTGGCGCGGTTGCCGGAACATGATTCTATTGGCTTTCCCGGCTCACTTGAAGCCGGAAGCCCGTTGCGAAAC
>NZ_RZOS01000317.1:0-6807 GCF_004022605.1 Mesorhizobium sp. M4B.F.Ca.ET.089.01.1.1 | reverse complement strand
TGGGGGGAGAGGTGTCGAGCGAAGCTCGACGGAGTGGGGGTCGACCTGCTCACCGCGTCTTTGTGTCAAGCCGGGGGATGTCTCGCCTTGATTGGCCTTGGTGCCGAATTGTCGGCGACGGCGCATTTGAGGACCGCCTTCCCCCACTCCGTCGCTGCTTCGCAGCGCCACCTCTCCCCCCTCCGGAGGGAGAGGAAAGGAGCCTCGCGGCGGGCGGGATGAGCTGGCGGAGAGGAGGAGCGCGATATGGGATTGCGTAATCCCGGGAAGGCGTAGGCCGCCTACTGAAAATTCCGCCCCCTGGGCATGACGCTTTCCGCCTTGTCCGATAGCATGGCGATGTCCGGCGGGGCGGGCAGAGCCGGGGTCATCTCCTCCAAAAGCATGGTCAGCCACGGCGTCAGGTCCTCGATCTTCTCGGCGACGATGTGGATGACGCCTGATTCCTGCTGTAGCTTGCCGGTGACGCGCACGAAGCGGGCGCCCATGACGATGGGGCGGAAGCGGGTGAAGGTCCTCTCCCAGAAAATGACATTGGCGACGGAGTTCTCGTCCTCCAGCGTCAGGAAGATCGCGTTGCCCTTGCCGGGGCGCTGGCGCACCAGCACGAGGCCGGCGACGGAGACGCGCCGGCCGTCCTTGACGGACGGGAGACGCGCATTGGGGGTGACGCCGGCGCGGTCGAGCCGCTCGCGCAGGAAGGCCACCGGATGCGCCTTCAAGGACAGGCCGAGCGAGCGGTAGTCGTGGATGACATGCTCGCCGAGCGGCATTGTCGGCAGCCTGGTCTCCGGCTCCAGTTCGCGCAGGCGGACCGTCGGCTGGTCGAACAGCGGCAATTTCTCGGCGGCACTCTTGCCGTCGAGCGCGCGCAGCGCGCAGAGCGCGGCGCGGCGGTCGAGGCCGATCGAGCGGAAGGCGTCGGCCTCGGCCAGTCGTTCGATCTCGCCGACATCGAGGCCGGAGCGCAGCCAGACGTCTCGCACGGTCTCGTAGCCGGCGCCGCGCCGCTCGACGGACAGCGTCATGCGCTCCTCCGACAGGCCCTTGATCTGGCGAAAGCCGAGGCGGACGGCATGGCCGGTCTCGATCACGCCGCGCATCTCGGCATGGCGGGCAAGCACGCGAGCCGGATCGAAGGCGGTCTGTTCCAGCGCGCAGTCCCAGACGGAAAAGTTGATGTCGACCTCGCGCACCTCGACGCCGTGGTCGCGGGCGTCGCGCACAAGCTGCGCCGGCTGATAGAAGCCCATCGGCTGCGAATTCAGGATCGCGGCGCAGAAGACATCCGGGTAGAAGGTCTTGAACCAGCAGGAGGCATAGACCAGCAGCGCGAAGGAGGCGGCATGGCTTTCGGGAAAGCCGTATTCGCCAAAGCCTTCGATCTGCTTGAAGCAGCGCTCGGCGAAGGCCTGCTCGTAGCCCTTGCCGACCATGCCGTCGATCATGCGCTGGCGGTAGTTGCCGATCGTGCCGGTGCGCTTGAAGGTGGCCATGGCGCGGCGCAATTCGTCGGCCTCGCCCGGCCGGAAGCCGCCGGCGACGATGGCGATCTTCATCGCCTGCTCCTGGAACAGCGGCACGCCCAGCGTCTTGCCGAGGATCTGCTCCAGCTCCGGCTTGGGATATTCGGCCTGCTCCTTGCCCTGCCGGCGGCGCAGATAGGGGTGCACCATGTCGCCCTGGATCGGACCCGGCCGCACGATCGCCACCTCGATGACCAGGTCATAGAACGCGCGCGGCCTGAGGCGCGGCAGCATCGACATCTGGGCGCGCGACTCGATCTGGAAGACGCCGAGCGTGTCGGCGCGGCAGATCATGTCATAGACGCGGCCATCCTCCTCCGGAAGGGAAGCCAGCACATAGGGCCGGCCATAGGCGTCCCGCGCATCCGGATAATGCTGCGTGAGCAGTGTGAAGGCGCGCTTCAGGCAGGTCAGCATGCCGAGCGCCAGCACGTCGACCTTGAGGATCTTCACCGCGTCGAGGTCGTCCTTGTCCCATTCGACCATCTTGCGCTCGTCCATCGCCGTCTTGACGATGGGGACGACCTCGTCGAGCCGGTCCCTGGTGATGACGAAGCCGCCGACATGCTGGGACAGATGCCGGGGAAAGCCCATGATCTCGTTGGCGTGCTCGATCACCTGCCTGGCCAGCGGATCGCTGCGGTCGATGCCGCCGGCGGCTGCCTCCTTCTCGCCGAGCTCGGAGGTCGACCAGCCCCAGATCGAGCTGGTCAAGGCGGTGCGGACATCCTCGGACAGGCCCATGGCCTTGGCCACCTCGCGCAGCGCCGAACGGCCGCGATAGCTGATGACGGCGGCGGCGAGCGCGGTGCGCTTGGCGCTGTATTTCTGGTAGATATAGGCGATGACTTCGTCACGCCTTTCATGCTCGAAGTCGACGTCGATGTCGGGCGGCTCGTTGCGCTCCTCGGAGATGAAGCGCTCGAACAGCGTGTCGATCCGGTCGGGGCCGACCTCGGTGATGCCGATGCAGAAGCAGACGATGGAATTGGCGGCGGAGCCGCGCCCCTGGCACAGGATATGCTGGCTGCGGGCATATTTGACGATGTCGTAAACGGTGAGGAAGTAGCGCGCGTAGTTCAGCCGCTCGATCAGGGCGAGCTCTTCCCCGATGCGTTTCATCACGGCGGCGGGGACGCCGGCCGGATAGCGCGTCGCCGCCCCTTCCATGGCCAGGCGCTCGAGCTCGGCCTGCGGCCCCAGGCCGGATTCGGTCGGCTCGTCCGGATAATTGTATTCGAGGTCGCTGAGCGAGAAGGTCAGCTCGCCGGCGAAGCGCAGCGTCTCCGCCAGCGCTTGCGGGTGGCGGCGGAAAAGCCTGGCCATTTCCTGCGGCGGCTTCAGATGGCGCTCGGCGTTGGCCGCCAGCTCCAGCCCGACCTGGGAAACGGGTGTGTTGAGGCGGATCGCCGTCAGCACGTCCTGCAGCGAGCGGCGGCCGGGGCTGTGATAGAGGACGTCGTTGGTCGCCATCAGCGGCACGCCCAGCCGGTCTGCCATCGCCGCCGCCTGCTCGACGCGGAAACGGTCATTGCCGCGATAGTCCGGCGCCACGGCAAGCCGCAGCGCCGCGCCAAAACGATCCTTAAGCCGGCTAATCATTGCGAGACTGCCATCCGGATCCGACGACAGGTCAGGCAGCGCCGCCAGCGACATCAGATCCCCCCATTCGAGAAGGTCGCCCAGCTTCAGCAGCGTCGCCCCCTTCTCGTTCTCGTCGCGCAGATTGGCCTGCGTCAGCATGCGGCACAGATGCCCCCAGCCGGCGCGGTCGCGCGGATAGGCGAGGATGTCGGGCGTGCCGTCGCCGAACACCAGCCGGCAGCCGGGATGATAGGCAAGCGTCTCCACCCTGGCCTGCTGCCAGGCGCGCACGACGCCGGCCACCGTGTTGCGGTCGGCAAGCCCGATCGCGGCGAAGCCGAGGTATTTCGCCGCGACCACCAGTTCCTCCGGCTTGGAGGCGCCGCGCAGGAAGGAGAAGTTCGACTGGATGCCGAATTCGGCATAGGCGGTGGCGGCGAGCGCGTTCATGCGAAGACCCCGTGCATGAACCAGCGCGGCGGCATGTCGGACGCGCCGTAGAGGCCCTGGCGGTAGAGCCAGTAGCGGCGGCCATCGCTGTCCTCGATGCGGAAATAGTCGCGGGTCGGCGCTTCCTCCTCGCCGGGAAGCCTTCGCCACCATTCCGCGGCGATGCGTTCCGGCCCTTCGGCGCGGGCGACGCGGTAGAGCGCGCGCCGCCAGCGGAAATTCATCGGCGGTCCCTCGGGCATCTCGGTGGCCGGCACCTCGATCGGCTCGGGCGAACGGAACAGGCGGATCGGCCGTTCCGGCGGATAGATGGTCACCGGCGGAACGGCGCGCTCCGGCCGCTTGAGCGGCGCGCGCCTTTGCGGCGCCTCGGAGAAGGGGACGATGGCGACGGCGCGCTCCGGCAAATGGCTCTCGACGGCAACCGGCCGCAGCACCGCGGCCTCGCCGAGCCGCGCGCGGACGCGGTCGGCGAACAAAGCGATATCGGCGTCATCGTCGTTGGCCTCGCCGGTGAGATCGGCCTGCTGCATGTCGAAGGCCGCCGCCGACAGTACCGAAAGGCGCACGAGGTCGAAGCCGTAGCCGGCGTCGATGTCCTGCTCGAGTGCCGCAAGCCGCTCGTGGAACAGCCTGCGGATCAGCGATGGCTCGCGCAGCGGGCGCGAGGTGCCGACGGCGATGCGGCTGACGGCGCCGTCGACGCGGAAGAGCAGCAGAGCGAGCGCCCTCGCGCCCTCGCCACGCCGCTCGAGGTCGCCCTTCAGCGCCGTGGCCAGCCGGCTCACCAGCCGCTCGATGTCGTCGGTCAGCACGACCGGCTCGGCCAGGTGGCGCTCGACCGAAAGCGGCGCCACCGGCAGGCGCGGCGACACCGCCTCGTCGAGGCGGCCGAGCGCCTGGTCGAGGCGCAGCAGCAAGCCAGCGCCGAAGCGGCGGGCAAGCGGGGCGCGGGGCGCCGTCATCACCGCGCCCGCCGTGCGCAGGCCGACGCTTTCGAGGCTGGCGCGCGTTTCCGGCTCGATGCGCAGTGCCGAGAGCGGCAAGGGCGCCAGCAGCGTCTCCTCCTCGCCGCCGGCGACGATCCGGTCGCCATGAAAATGCGCCGCCGCCCAGGCGGCGCCCGGGGTCGAGGCGAGCCCGGCGCGGACATCGAAACCCTGCTCAAGGAAGCGCGACAGGATCTCGTCCTGCATGGCGCGTTCGCCGCCGAAAAGATGGGTGCAGCCGGTGACGTCGAGGAACAGGCCGTCGGCGCCGTCGATCGCCACCAAAGGCGTGTAGCGGTCGCACCAGTCGGCGAGGCCTTCGAGCAGGCGGCGGTCGGCCTCTGGATCGGCCTCGACGATGTCGATCGTCGGGTGCATGGCGCGCGCGTCGGCGATGCCCATGCCGCGCTTCAGCCTGAGCGCCTCAGCCCGCTCGTCGAGGGCGGCGATGCGCTGGGCGTTCATGTCGCGGTGGCTGATCACCAGAGGCAGGTGCTGCGACGGCCGGGAACGCCAGGACCGCCCCAGACGCTGGCGCAGGATGCGGTCGGCGGCGAGATGCGGAAACCACAGCGACAGGATTCGTTGCCCGTTCTTCCTGGGTCCTTCTTTCCTCGAAAACATGTTCATCGGGGTTCCACTCCAGTGTGAATTGTCCGGGGAGCGCGGTGCGGCTCTTGCCGATGTTGACGGTGAAGGCGGGACGGCCGATCGAGCCGGCCAGCGGCCCGGCGATCGTCGCGCGGCTTGCCGAGGGCGCGGCCGACACGATGAGGCGCACGGGCGCGGCGGTCGGCTCGGCCTCGCCAGCCTGGCGCAGCAGCAACACCGGCCGGCCGGCGTCCTGGGCGCGGGCGTGCAAACGCCGCGTCGCGGTGAGGTCGAGAGGCCGCGGGCTGCCGCGGATTTCGAGGATGACGGCGGCGAGCGCCGTCATGCGGGCGGCTTCCTCGGCGATCCACAGCGCGTCGAGCAGCCTCGGCGTCTCGGAAAACAGCAATTGCTCGGGCGCGATGCCGAACAGGCTCCGAAGTCCGCCGGCATAGGGGAAGCCGGCCTCGCGGAAGATTTCCGAGGTGCCGACCCACAGCACCGGCAGTCCCGGCTGCCGCGTCAGGATCAGGCCGGCAAGCGACAGGGCAAAGCCGGCGACGGCTCCGGCGTCGCGGGTCTCGACGCCATGGATCTCGCTCAGCGCCGCCTTCGGCAGGCCGCCGCCGAGGGCGTCGTCGAGCGGCTCGATGCCGGTGCGCAGGAAGGCATCCGGCGCGGCAACGGCAAGGCCGCGCCGAACCACCGTGACATCGGCGATGTCGCGGTCATCAGGCGACGCGCCGGCCGGCGCCGCCAGGCGCTCGGGCAGCGTTCCCTCGATCTTCGCGATCTGGCGGCGCAGGGCAAAAACAGTCTCCCGCGCCACGGCGGTCATCGCCATGACGGTCAACTTTCAGCAGCATTGTTCCTGTTATGTTCCTATAGATTCCAGAGCGGTCCGGAAGAGTCAAGCAGAGTCATTGTGAATTTATTCCTCTGTCATTGTGCGCTTTCGTTTGACGCAATCCGGATGGAAAACCGCTTCACAGTTTTCCTGGAATTGCTTTAGCGCTGGCCACCGAAGGCCAGCGGGCCGCAAGCCCGGCAAAGACGGTTCCCAGCAACAGCTGCGGCGCCCGCTGAAACCGCGTCCGTCTCGACAATGCCGCGCCGATCCGGCTGGCGGTCAGGATGACCAGACCGTTGACGACCAGCCCGATCAGGTTGAGCACGGTTGCCAGCACCAGTATCTGCCCCGCCACGGACCCGGCCTGCGGCTGCACGAACTGCGGGAACAGCGCCAGCACGAACAGCGCCATCTTCGGGTTGAGGAGATTGGTCAACAGCCCCTGCCGGACGATGCGCGCTAGCGAGTGGCGCGCAAGGCCGGCGACCGGCGCAAGCGCTGCCCCGTCGGAGCGGAACGCTTTCCAGGCGAGATAGGCCAGATAGGCAGCGCCGGCGTAACGCACGATGTCGTAAGCGATGGGCGCGGCAAGGAACAGTTGCGACAGGCCGAAGGCAGCGGCCAGCGCATGGCAATAGGTGCCGGCGGCGATGCCGACATAGGTCGCCAGGCCAGCCGCGCGCCCCTGGCTGGCGCTGCGGGAAGCGATCAACAGCATGTCCGGCCCCGGCGTCGCGGTCAAAGCGAGGCAGGCAATGGCGAAAAGTCCAAGGGTGGAAAGGTCCGGCATGAGGAGCTCCTGATACATGGCCGGAAC
>NZ_RZOS01000316.1:0-6812 GCF_004022605.1 Mesorhizobium sp. M4B.F.Ca.ET.089.01.1.1 | reverse complement strand
ACCTGGATTCGAACCAGGACTAACGGAGTCAGAGTCTTTTAATTTTCGTTGAAATTAAACGATAAAGTGCCGTCATGTCGCGCTTATGTCGCATTGGCGGCAAAGAGACGGGTTTCAGCGTCCGCCAGCGCTTGAGCCTCGTCGGCCGCCGGGAACAGATGACCGTAGGTATCGAAGGTGATCTGGATCGAGGAATGGCCCATGCGGGTCTGCACCGCTTTCGGCGACAATTCCAAGCCGCCATCGGCCTTGCTGTTGATACACCATGACGCAAACCAGTGCCGTAGCGAGTGAAGGCCGGTATATTTGGCCTTGATCACTGGCTCGCCGTCATCACCCTTTTCCGTGACCGTGACCCCGGCCTTGATCAGCGTCGGTAGCAGCCCGCGCTTGATGATGTTCGGGTGCCACTCAACATTGCCCTCGCCGTTCGGGAAAACAAGATCGTGCTCTCCTTTGGGGCAAGCGAGGCGCCATTCCTTCAAGGTGTTGATGACCATTGGCGGCACAGGGATTGTACGCTGGCCCGCGTCGGACTTCGGCATGCCGATGACGTGATGGCGATCGGCGCGGCGCCGAACATGGATCTGAGCCTTTTCGAAATCGACATCAGCCCAGGCGAGCCCGCGAAGTTCCGAGGCGCGCATGCCGGTAAAGATGGCAGTCACGAGAAAAGGCCTGTAGCGGCCCTGCACGCCGACGATGGCGCGCACCTCTTCCATGGTCGGGATATCGACGCCATAGCGAAGCCTCGCTTTCTGGCGCTTCTCTGTCTTCCCTGCACCGGAGCCTCGGCGCTTCGACATCTCATGCACGGCATTGCGCACGACAAGCCCGCGCTCCTGAGCGTCGGAAAGAATGCTGCCCAAGCTTACAGTCACGCGCTTGACCATCGCCGACGAACGGTCTTCGGCGCGCAGCTTCTCCTGGAAGGCGCGGACGAAAGGCACCGTGATCTTGCTGAGCTTGGTCGCGCCGATCATCGGCTCGATGTGCAGGGTAACGTGCTGCTTGTATTGATCAATGGTGGTTCGCTCTAGGCCGGCGGCAGCGCAGCTCTTCAACCAGTCGGCCGCCGCTTCCTTAAGTGTCACCGTCTCGCTTTCTGCGACGTGGACGCCCTCGCGGACCTCAACGTCGGTTTTGCTGGCAAAGGCATCGGCGTCCTTTTTCTTGGCAAAGGTCTTCAGCCGGCGAACGCCCTTCGTGTCGGCATAGTCAACGATCCAGGCCTCTTTCTCGACGCCCTTGGCGGTAGTCCATTTCCGTTTCCGAACTGACATGTCGATTTACCTCCATCGATCATGTTGCATCATGTCGCATAAAAATCCGCTAGTCAAGATTGTCGTTCTGGCCGGGACTTGTTGATAAGTCGCGGGAGGTACTTGCAATGGAACAAACCGTGAATTAGATTGGCCGTGTCGCTGTTTGAAATCCACGGCAGCGGCCAACTAACTAGACCTCTAGGCCCACACACGTGCGAAGCATGGGAGGGCCGAACCTGCCTCAGGGAAGGGGGCACGGAGAGCAAGCGGAAACTTAACCCGCGCTCGCTGTGCCTTTTTTGATTCAAGGACCGTGAGCGCCCCTTAGAACGGAGCTTGCGGTTGAATACCAACCTTCCCGACCATGACCTTGATCTCATTTGGGGCGCCGACGCGATAGCGCGCGCGCTCAATCTCAACACCAAACAGGCCTTCTATGCATTGGAGAGCGGCAAGCTGCCGGCCCGCAAGGTTGGCAAGCGCTGGGTCACCAGTCGCCACGCGCTGCGGCAATACTTTTCCAGCCTCCTGGAGGCGCGGCCATGACGCCCCAAGCCAAATGGAAACTGGCGAACCCGAAAGCCGTTTGGGCTCAGAACGCGCTGCGGAGCGCCGTTAAGCGCGGCCTTGTCATCCAACTTCCCTGTGAGCAATGCGGCTCGCTGGACGCCGAGGCGCATCACCCTGACTACGATCGGCCGATGCAAGTTCGCTGGCTGTGCCGGCTGCATCATCGTCGCATGCATATGCGCCTCAATTGCCAGGAGGTGCTGCATGGCTAATCAGGGCGCCGCACGCAAAGACAAGGGCAAGCAGTTCACCATAGGTGGCCAATTTCTCTGGCAGCTCGTCGAGATGAAGGAATCGCCCGCCTGGCGGGTTCTTTCACAATCTGGACACCGGGTTCTGTCCCGGCTGGAAATCGAGATGGCGCACCACGGCGGCAAGGACAACGGCAAGCTACCGACGACGTTCGACCAGTTCGAGGAATACGGCATCCACCGGCATGCTATCGCGCCCGCCATTCGCGAGGTGGTGGCGCTCGGTTTTGTTGAGATCACTGAGAAGGGCAGGGCAGGAAATGCCGAGTGGCGCCGGCCCAGTCTTTTCCGTCTCACCTATCGTGAGACACCTCTTTGCAAGCCCACTGACGAATGGCGGAAGATCGAGACGATGGAGGAAGCCGAGTTCATCGCAGCCGTGGCTCGGAAGGCCCCAGAGAAACAAAACTCCAGTGGCGGAAAACGCCAAATCTCAGTGCGTAATCCGCACCACAAACCCGGATTCCTTAGTGCGGAAACCATCACTACAGGGCTCAGTGCGGAAACCACCACTACCTCTATATCTCGGGGTGCATAGGCAGATGGCACATGTAGCAGCAGCGATCATTCCCTTCCCTCTGGTTCAGCGCACCGGCAAGATCCGTGATGTGGCAACCAAGATGTTGGCCAAGACCACTGAACGCCATGCCGAAAGCTATAGGGATCAGGTAACGGCGGCCCTCCTGAGCCACATGATGCGCCTGGGAGTGGCTGAACATGAGCGAGATCGGCAACTCGGCCAATTCTGGTCGGCGGTCCAAGCTGAAATCATCCGGCAATGCTACCGGGGGCAAAAACCGGGTGGAAACGCAGCGTAATAGCGTAATGCTCTCCGAACGATCGCGCCGCCTTTTTCTCGGGGCGGGCCGCAAATGTTGGCAAACGGCAGCGAACGCTGATCTGACCAGCGGATTATATGTCCGCAAGTCGTCAGTTAAGTCGTTGAAATAGCTAGGCAATAATTTCCATGTCGCGGGCGTGTTGCATGGGAATCTGCCCTGTGATAGGAATGTTGTCCTAGGCAAAGCAGGGGCCGAAAGTGCAGGCAGAAGCGACACAGAAGCGGCGGGAAAGCGGCAAGGGTGCGAAGCAGACGCGCGCCGGCAAGCTGCGTTTGCCGTCCCTCGACGACCTGGACAAGCGCACGGCGGCCTATCGTGAGGCTACCGAGCTTCGCAACAGGATCGCGAGCGAGAGGGGCGGCTTGGACATTCTGGACGTTCGGACGCTCGCCAGCATCGAAAGCTGGGCTGTCGCCACCACCATCATCAAGGGGATGGAAGTCTCCTGGCTTCAGGGCTTGCCCGTGGACTTCACGGAATACAGCACGATGCTCAATGCCAGGCGCCGCGAGGGTGAGATGATCGGCGCTCCACAGCCTCGTGATGTCACTCCGAGCTTGCGCCAATACCTCGCAGGGCAGGCTGCATGACTGTCGCCGCCGGCATCACCATCGACAAGGCACTGAGAGACCCGAATCTGTTGGGTGCTGCTCTCGGCACGTCACCGACCTGGGACACATGGATTGCCATCCTCCGGGCCGCCTATGGCCTGCCGTTGAGCGATAGCGAGCGCGTGGCCTTCGATGCCGTTGCTGGTGGCAGGGAACCGCCCAAGGGCCGCGTGCGTGAGCTGTGGTGCATCATCGGCCGCCGCTCGGGCAAGTCACGCATTGCCGCTGCCCTGGCCTCGTTCATTGCCGCCTTCAACGAGCATGGCGACAAGCTGGCGCCTGGTGAGGTCGGGACCATCCTCGTGCTTGCCGCATCCCGCGTGCAGGCCGCATCGGTCTTCAATTACATCCGGGCCTTCTTCGAGTCCTCCAAGATCCTCAGCCAGCTTATCGACACCGTGACCGCCGACGAGATCAGACTGCACGGCAACATCGCCGTTGGCGTTCACACCAACTCGCACAAGACCGTGCGCGGCCGAACGCTGCTTGCCTGTGTCTTCGATGAGGTGGGCTTCTGGCGCGACGAGACGACCTCGCTTCCCGACGTTGAGACCTATCGTGCGGTGCTGCCGGCGCTGGCGACGACCAAGGGCATGTTGATTGGCATCAGCTCGCCCTATGCCCAGAGGGGATTGCTGTACACCAAGCATCGCGATTGCTTCGGCAAGGACGACAGCAACGTGCTGGTGGTGCAGGCCGCCACGAAAATCCTCAATCCGACGATCGATCAAACCATCATCGATCAGGCCCACATCGATGACCCGGAAGCGGCGGCGGCGGAATGGGACGCGCATTTCAGGGGCGACCTGTCCACCTTCGTGGATAGGGCCGTGGTGGAGCGCTGCGTCGATCCTGGAGTGAAAGAGCGCCCTTACCAGCGCGCTTACCGCTACGTGGCCTTTTGTGACCCGTCCGGTGGCGCTCACGATTCGATGACGCTGGGTGTAGCGCATAGGGAAGGCGAACTGGCCTTGCTGGACTGCGTTCGCGAGGTGCCGGCGCCCTTTGCCCCGCCGGATGTGGTTTCAGAGTTCTGCCGGGTGCTGCACACCTACAAGATTACGACGGTCACCGGGGACCGCTATGCCGGCGCCTGGGTCTCCGATGCCTTCAGAAAAGAGGGCATCCGCTACATTTCCTCAGAAAGAAATCGCTCGGAAATTTACCTGGACGCGCTGCCCGGCCTGATGGGTGCACGGTATTCCTTGCTCGATAACACGCGGCTGGTGAGCCAGATCAGCCTGCTTGAGCGCCGCACAACCCGTGGTGGCCGTGACAGCATCGACCACATGGCCGGCGCCTCTGACGATCTTTGCAACGCCGCGCTTGGCGCGCTGGTGCATGCGCCCAATGCCGGGCGCGCTGCTTCTCCTGCCCTCTCGAACGGCCAGAGGCCGACCGTCAACCTAGGCTATCCCGGCACAAAAAAGCGGATGCTGGCGAGGCCTTCAACCCCGGTGAGATGATGACTGATCTACCAACCCAACTTGCCGATGCAGAGTCCCGACTGGAGGCCGCCCGAAAGATGGCCGGTGTTGCCATGCTGGAAGGCCGCGACATCGACCATATGGCGATGTCCGCGATCGAGGCGGAAATCACCAGCATCCACGCGGCCGGCGGCGAGATCGCGCGGCGTGAGCGTGAGGCCGCAGCGACGGCAGAGAGAACCCGGATTGCCAGTCTCGAAGACAAGCTCAAGCGGCTGAACTCGGAACGCTACGAGGCCGCGACAAAGGCTCAGGAGGCCGCAGAACAGCTTTGTGAGCACATCAAGCTGTGGCGGAGCATGAATGCCGATTGCGCCCGCGTGGCGCGGAGCCTGAACCCGAAAAACGGCGCTGGTATCCTGGACAATCCCGATACCGAAATCCGGATTTCCCGGATGCTGGCGCACGCCCTGAAGCCGGTTAGCGGCCTTCGCCGCCGGTTCGGCCTGATCTCTTTCCCTGAAGCGCCGTTGGCCAGCGGCGACTGGGCTGAGACCGAGAAAAAGATAACCGAAGCCGCAATCCTGGCCGTCCTCAAAGGAGACGACGCATGGTGACGAAACCTCTTGAACTGATCGCGGACGGTCGAGCCGCGCTCGAATATTCGAGCCTGACCGAGCCGGGCACCGACACGCCAATCATGTGGCTTTGCCGCCCTGATGGCGAGCGCCTGGAACTCATGCACGGACGCGAAGCGGCTGAAGCCCGCGCTTCCGCCCTCATCGACAAAGGAGCCCTGTGATGGCCAAGACCGAATTGAACGCCGCTGATTTGAAACCCGCATCGCGACTGGCGCCCGTCATCGATCCCGACCGCGTCACGCTGCATGCGAATGGTCAGGTCTGGCGGGAATATATGATCCGTTGCCCGTCTGACATGGTTTCCGACGACCTGAAGGAGCCGGGAATCTGGCGCAAGCTTCAGGCATCGGGCAGCCGCAACTCCCTGAAGAAATTCGACCGGCTCTTCATCGTCGCATTCGATGAATCCTGGGTGGCAGAAGCGATCGTGGCGAGCGCCGATAACAAGGGCGCGGTGTTGGCCAAGCCTCGCCTTACCAGCATGCCCGAGCGCTATGACAAGCTGTTCAACGACGGCACCTACAGAATCGAGTGGAACGGCTTCGGCTTCGTGTCCGTGCGCATCGCTGACGGCCACGTGATGACCCAGGCTGTACCAAGCGCCGCCCTGGCCGAACGTCTCCTGGCCCAGCTCTATCCGGCGAGGGTAGCCTAGTGGGCACGACCAACGGAAGCCAAGTTTCAGACCCGGACTACCGCGCGCTCCGCTTCAAATGGCTGGCGATCCCCAATGGCAATCAGGGAAATGCGGTGTCCCTGAACATCTATCACGACCGTACTGTCCAGATCGGCGGGACATTCGGCGCTGGCGGCTCAGTCACGATACAGGGCTCCAATGACGACGGCGCCAATTGGGTCGCGCTCACAGACCCGCTTGGCAATGCGCTGACGTTCACTGCGGCCGGCCTGAAGCCCATTACGCAACTTCCGCACAAGATTCGTCCCAGTGTCACCGCTGGCGACGGAACGACCTCGATCAACGTCTGGCTACATGCGCGAGGAGCCAACCGATGAGCAACGAACTTATCAAGACTGAGAATCCTGGCGCGAGTGGAGCAGGCTCCGCGACGGGTGAAGGCCTAACGGGTGGGGCCGCGCGGGTGGGATTTGCCTCTCTCCCTGCCGACCCCACCCGTAAAGCTGAAATCGAATCCATTATGCGAACCGACTTCGCGCGCTACGAATCGGAAGGCCTGGACCAGGAA
>NZ_RZOS01000315.1:0-6836 GCF_004022605.1 Mesorhizobium sp. M4B.F.Ca.ET.089.01.1.1 | reverse complement strand
GGTTCCGGCTCCTCGATCGCCGGCCCGCCCGAGCCGCCATAGCCGATCAGCATGGCGATGGCCGAGCCGATGAAGCGCAACGCCTCCATGTAGAGCCTTGTCATGGCGCCGATCAGCCCGCCGACCAAAAGCTCGGAGACGATCATCGGCGCCAGGATCTGCGGACGCGGATCGACATAGGGGTAGATGCGGTCCCAGAGGAAGGCGAGCAGGCCGCCGGTGGCGGCGACCGACACGAACAGCCGCACCTGGATCGGCACGCGGGCGCTCGACAGGCCCGGCATCAGCATGAAGCAGGCGCCGATGCGGCAGAAGGCGAGGAAGGCGGCGATAACGACGCCTTGCGAGAGCGCGCTCACGAGATCGTCCCGAGCACCTTGATCTCGACGCCTTTGGCGATCTCGACATGGGAGAGAACGGGGAGCGTCGTGAACAGGCGCTCGATGATCATGCGCACATAGGGCCGCGCGTCGGGCGCGGTGACGAGGACAAAGCGCTCGCCGGCTTCGAGATGCTTGCGGATCGCCTTGGTCGCATCCTGGCCGAATTCCTCGAGCTGGCGCGGGTCGATGTCGAACTCGCGCACCTCGCCCTTGGCGTCGCGCTTGAGGCTCTGGTGGAAGGCTAGGTCCCAGCGGTTGCCGAGGCGCAGCACCTTGAGCATGCCGCCCTCGGAAAGATCGCCGCAGATCTGCTGCGCCATGCGGATGCGGACGTGCTCGACGATCTGCTCGGTGCGCCGCACATGCGGCGCGATCTCGGCGATGGCCTCGATGATCAGATGCAGGTTGCGGATCGAGACGCGCTCGGCGAGCAGAAGCTTCAGCACCGCCTGCAGGCCGGGATAGGAGATGTGCGAGGTGCAGATCTCGTCGGCGAGCTTGCGGTATTCCGGATCCTGCCTCTCGAGCAGCGCTTTCATGTCCTTGTAGGAGAGCAACTGCGGCAGGTTGTTGCGGATCACCTCGGAGAGATGGGTGAGCAGCACCGACATGTTGTCGGCATAGGTGTAGCTCTCGCGCTTGAGGTCCTCGGCGAAGGTCTCCAGCACCGAGAAGGCGCGCATGCCGAAAGCCGGCTCGCGGATCTCCTCGCCTGGCAGGTCCGGCACGTCGCGGGTGCCGAGCAGCACCATGATCTCGCCGACGCGCATCTGGTACTCGGCGACGACCGTGCCGTGGACCTTGATCTGGTAGCTCTTCGGCGGGATGGCGAAGTCGTCGGCGACGCGCACTTCGGGCACGACGAAGCCATATCGCTGGGCGAATTTCTTGCGCATCTTGGCCATGCGGAAGACCAGCTCCTGATGCGACACCAGCAGGCGCGTCGACAGCTGCTTGCCGATCAAGAGCTCGATCTCGGCGGTGGCAAGGGAGGCCTTGACCGAGTTCTTCTCCTCCTCGGCCTTTTTCGCCTTCTCCTCGTCCTTCAGCGCCGCGGCGGCGGCCATGGCGCGGTTGTGGCGCAACGGGATGACGTAGCCGAGACCAGCCATGCCGCCGGCAAGGGCAAAGAACGGGAACAGCGGCAGGCCGGGCATGAGGCCGAGGATGACCAGCAGGAAGGCGGCGACATAGAGCGCGCGCGGGTGAGCGCCAAGCTGGCCGAACACGGCCTGGTTGGCCGAGCCGCGGGTGCCGCCCTTGGAGACCAGCATGCCGGCGGCGAGCGAGACGATCAGCGCCGGAATCTGGGTTACGAGACCATCGCCGACCGACAGCTTGATGAACACGTCGGCGGCTTCGCCCATGCCCATGCCGTGGCGGATGTAGCCGATGGCGATGCCGCCGACGATGTTGATGGCGGTGATGATGAGGCCGGCGATGGCGTCGCCGCGCACGAATTTCGAGGCGCCGTCCATCGAGCCGAAGAAGGAGGATTCCTCTTCCAGCTCGCGGCGGCGCAACTGCGCCGTCTTCTCGTCGATCATGCCGGCGGAGAGGTCGGCGTCGATCGACATCTGCTTGCCGGGAATGGCGTCGAGGGTGAAGCGGGCGCCAACCTCGGCGATACGGGTGGCGCCCTTGGTGATGACGATGAAATTCACCACGATCAGGATCAGGAAGACGATCAGGCCGATGACGAAGTCACTCGACATCACCAGCTTCGAGAAGCCCGAAATGACATAGCCGGCCGCGTGCGTGCCCTCATTGCCGTGCGACAGGATCATACGCGTGGTGGCGATGTTGAGCGACAGCCGGAGCATGGTGGCGATCAGCAGCACGGTCGGGAAGGAGGAGAAGTCGAGCGGCCGCTGGATCCACAGCGCCACCATCAGGATCAGCACCGACAGCGCGATCGAGAAGGCGAGGCCGATGTCGATGAGGAAGGCCGGGATCGGCAGGAACAGCACGGCCAGGATGATGACGATGCCCAGCGCGAAGAAGACGTCGCGGCCGTTCTTGGCCGCCAGGCCTGCCGGGATTGTTTCGCTGATCGCCATATCGTCCTCAAGTCTCCAGCCCGCCGAGTGCGCGGCAGCCTTTCGAGCCTAACCGGCCAAGCTTGCGCGAAGGTGGGAGACTGGCTACTGCCGATGGGCGCGGCATCCTCAGCCGCGCGCAACCTTCAGAAGGGGACCGGCATGCTCGTGATCATCGGCACCATCCGCTTGCCGGCGCACAGGCTGGACGAGGCAAGGCCGGCCATGCAGACGATGGTTTCGGCGAGCCGCGCCGAGCCGGGCTGCCTCGAATATTCCTACGCGCAGGATGTCCTCGACAGCGGGCTGATCCGCGTCACGGAGGTATGGAGCGACAGGGCCGCGCTCGAGGCGCATTTCCGCTCGCCGCACATCGCCGACTGGCGCGCGAGCTGGGCGGCGCTCGGCATCGGCGACCGCAACCTCGTGCTCTACGAAGCCGGCGACGCCAGGCCGACCTGACAGAGCAGCCTGCATCGATATCGTCGCGATTGCCGCAGCGCCAAAATGGCGCCACATGCAGTCGGCATTGCAATTGCCACGCAATGCCGCCGGGCGTATCAGGCCGGCAGCTTTCCATTCCCTTCGGATATCGGCCAACCGCTCCGATGACTGCCACAAACCACAGCCAAGTCTATGCCCGCCGGCTGCGCGCGGTGCTGATCCGATCGATCCCGCTGCTCGAGGCGCGCGGCATCGTCATCGTCGTACTTGCGGGTGTCGTCGGGGTGATGTCGGGCGCGCTTGTCACCGGCATGAGCGAACTGGTGCAAGGCATGCATTGGCTGCTTTACGGCGTGCAGCCGGGCGGCCGGCTGTCGGCGATGTTCTCGCTGGCAAGCCCGGTGCAGGCGATGATCCCGGCGATCGGCGGCATCCTGCTTGGGCTGAGCGTGATCTGGCTCAGGAAGCGCAAGTTCCGCACTCCGGTCGATCCGATCGAGGCCAACGCGCTCTATGGCGGGCGTATGTCGCTCACCGACACGTTCATCATCGTCGGGCAGACGGTGCTGTCCAGCGGCTTCGGCGCCTCGGTCGGGCTGGAGGCCGGCTACACGCAGGTTGGCTCTGGTCTGGCGTCGCGGCTGGCGCGCGCCTTCAGGCTGCGCCGCAACGACGTGCGCATCCTCGTCGGCTGCGGCGCAGCCGGCGCCATCGCCGCGGCCTTCGACGCGCCGCTGACCGGCGCCTTCTACGGCTTCGAGCTGATCATCGGCATCTATTCGGTCGCCAATGTCGCGCCGGTGATGACGGCGGCCATCTGCGCCTCGCTGACGGCGGAAGTGTTTGGCGTCGTGCCGTTTCCGCTGGAACTGTCCGGCCTGCCGGCGCTGACCGCCAGCCAGTACATTCCGTTCCTGCTGCTCGGCCTGCTCGGCGGTGCGGCCTCGATCGCCATCATGCATCTGGTCAGCCTGATCGAGCACGGCTTCGCCCGGCTGTCGATCGATGCTTCGCTGCGGCCCTTCATCGGCGGCATCCTTGTCGGGCTGCTCGGGCTGGTGACGCCGCAGGTGCTGTCCAGCGGCCATGGCGCGCTGCATCGCGAGTTCGCGATGAACTATGGGCTTGGCGTCGTCGCCAGCGTCTTCGTGCTGAAGCTGGCGGCCTCGGCGATCTCGCTCGGCTCGGGGTTTCGCGGCGGCCTGTTCTTCGCCTCGCTGTTCCTCGGCGCGCTGCTCGGCAAGGTCTTCGCCGGCGAGGCGAATGCCATCACGCCGGCGACCGGCATCGATCCGGCGGTCGCCGCCGTCGTCGGCATGACCTCGCTCGCCGTCGGCGTCGTCGGCGCGCCGCTGACGATGACCTTCCTGGCGCTGGAATCGACGCGCGACCTGACGCTCACCGGCGTCGTGCTGGCGGCCTCGCTCATGGCGGCGATGCTGGTGCGCGAGACATTCGGCTATTCGTTCTCGACCTGGCGTTTCCACCTACGCGGCGAGACCATCCGCAGCGCCCACGACGTCGGCTGGATGCGCAGCCTCACGGCCGGCTCGATGATGCGCAAGGATGTCCGCACCATCGATGCCGCGACGACGCTCGGCGCCTTCCGCAAGGCGGTGCCGCTGGGCTCGGCGCAGCGCGTCATCGCCGTGGATGAGGGCCAGCACTATGTCGGCGTGCTGATCGTGGCGGAACTGCACAGCGAGGTTTCGGATGGCGAGACGCCGGTGCGCGCACTCGCCCGGTTCAAGGACGCCGTGCTGGTGCCTTCCATGAACGTCCAGACGGCGGCCGAAACCTTCCAGCGCGCCGGTGCCGAGGAACTGGCCGTGGTCGAGGATTTCGCCGATCGCGTCGTGCTCGGTCTTTTGACCGAAAGCCACCTGATGCGGCGCTATGCCGAGGAACTCGACAAAGCGCGGCGGGATCTCTCCGGCGAAGGCTAGCGCCTTTCGCCGGCGCCTGCAATGATCAGGCTGACGACAGCACAGCAGACACGACGCCCACCTGATCCCTTCACCCTCCCTCCGGAAATTCTCCCATGCAAGCCAAGCGCAACGGCGACATATCGTTCTGGTATGCGGATATCGGCGGGGTTCCCGTGCCGCGGCCGCCCTTGCCCGGCGATATCGAGGCCGATGTCGTCATCGTCGGCGCGGGCTACACCGGTCTGTGGACCGCCTACTATCTGAAGAAGGCGAGACCGTCGCTGCGCATCGCGCTGATCGAGCGCGAATTCGCTGGCTTCGGCGCGTCGGGCCGCAATGGCGGCTGGCTGTCGGGCGGCTTCACCTGGTCGCGCGAGAAATATCTCAAGACCTCGACCCGGCAAGGTGTCAGTGCCATGCAGGCGGCGATGGCCGGCTGCGTCGACGAGGTGATCCGGGTGGCGGCGGCCGAAGGGATCGATGCCGACATTCGCCGCGTCGACAATCTGACCGTGGCCACCAACCCGGCGCAGCTCGAACGCGCCCGCGAGGAGTGCGAGACGATCCGCGCTTGGGACGTCGATCCGAACCGCGTCGAGATGCTCGATCAAGCGGCGACGCGGGCGCGCATCAATGTGCGCGACGTCCTTGGCGGCTTCGTCGTCCATGGCCAGGCGCGGGTGCAGCCGGCCAAGCTGGTGCGCGGCCTTGCTGCCGCCGTCGAGCGGCTGGGTGTGCCGATCTACGAGCAGACGACGGTGACCGCCATCGCCAAGGGCAGCGTGACGACCAACCGCGGCACGGTGCGAGCAGAAACCATCATCCGCGCCACCGAAGGTTTTACCGCAGGCATCCCCGGCGAGGAGCGGACCTGGCTGGCGCTCAACAGCGCGCAGATCGTGACCGAGCCGCTGTCGCCTGAGCTGTGGCGCGCGATCGGCTGGGAAGGGCATGAGCTGCTCGGCAGTGCCGCCCATGCCTATTGCTATGCCCAGCGCACGCGCGAGGGGCGCATCACCATGGGCGGGCGCGGCGTGCCCTATCGCTACGGCTCGCGCACCGACGTCAACGGCCAGACGCAGCAGGCGACGATCGACCAGCTGCATCAGATCCTGATGACGCTGCTGCCGCAGACGGCGGGCTGCCGCATCGAGCATGCCTGGTGCGGCGTGCTCGGCGTGCCGCGCGATTGGTGCACGACGGTTGGCCTCGACCCGACGACCCGCATCGGCTGGGCCGGCGGCTATGTCGGGTTGGGTGTCTCCAGCTCCAATCTTTCGGGGCGCACGCTCGCCGACCTGATCCTCGGCCAGGACACGGAACTGACGGGCCTGCCCTGGGTCAACCGCAAGGTGCGGCGCTGGGAGCTGGAGCCCTTCCGCTGGCTCGGCGTCCACTCGATGTACCAGCTCTACCATCTCGCGGATCGCCGCGAAGCCGCCGGGCTTTCGCACACCTCGAAGCTTGCCGCCCTGGCCGACGCCATCACCGGCCACTAGAACAGTTCACCGTTTCACGGAAACGGCGGCCTGCTCTAACTCATTGTTTTGACGCAATTCCGGACGGAAAACCGTTCACACGTTTCCTGGAATTGCTCTAGAGCGGATTCATGGAGCCCAAATTGATCGACCTTTCGACTTTCCACGACCTAGCCACGGCCGATATCGGGGCGTTCTCGCCGAAGCCGACCTCCATCGAAGGCGACCAGGTCGAGGCGGTGCGCTCGTTCTTCCAATCGCCGGACGGGACCGTCGATATCGGCATCTGGGAATGCACGCCGGGCCGCTTCACCGCCGATCGTTCGGGCTCGTCGGAGATTTGCCACATCATCTCGGGGCGGGTGGAAGTAGCGCGCGCCGATGGCGAAAGGCGCGAGCTCGGTCCGGGCGATCTGCTCGTCCTGCCGCAAGGCTGGAAGGGCGAATGGCTGATCCGGGAGACCACGCGCAAGCTCTACATGATCCAGAGCGCCCCCTGATCGCAGGCGACGATCGACCCGAACCGGGTCAGTGCTCGATCGGCCCCCTCGGTGAGACCAGGGC
>NZ_RZOS01000314.1:0-6851 GCF_004022605.1 Mesorhizobium sp. M4B.F.Ca.ET.089.01.1.1 | reverse complement strand
TTATGATCCGTACGCCGCCGGCCGCTTCCTGCAGTCGATGTCGGCCTATACCGATTTCCGCTCGATCAGCGGCGCCACCGATGCCAGCCTCGACTTCCTGGCCACGCATCCAAACACGCCGCAGCGCATCGAGCTTGCCCAGCGGCTTGCCCGCAACTTCGGCCCGCCGGGCATCGGCACGCGCGACCGCGACGCCTTCCTGGCCGGCATTGACGGGCTGCTCTACGGCGACACGCCGGAAGAGGGCTATGTGCGCGGCCAGACCTTCCTGCATCCGGGCCTCGGCGTGTCGTTCACGGTGCCCGACGGCTTTGTCATCGACAATTCGGCGGCGGCGGTGACGGCGACCGGCCCTGGCGACATGGCGATCCGCTTCGATGGCGTCTCGATCGACAGGTCGCGGGCGCTGACCGACTATATCCGCAGCGGCTGGGTGGCCGGCCTCGACGATGCCAGCGTTCGCCAGGAAACCATCAATGGCAACGAGGCGGCCGTGGCGCATGCCGGCGCCGACGGCTGGCAGTTCGACATCGCTGTGATCCGCGCCGGCGGCCAGGTCTACCGGCTGCTGACGGCGGCACCTTCGGCCAGCACCGCGCTGGAGCCGGTGGCGCGCTCGGTCAGCGGCTCGTTCCGCATCCTGAGCGCTGCCGAGAAGGCGGCGCTGAAGCCGCTGCATATCCGCGTCGTCACAGTCCAGGCCGGGCAGACCATGGGCTCGCTCGCCGCGCAGATGGTCGGCGTGGACCGCAAGCTCGACCTGTTCAGGGTGCTCAACGCGCTATCGCCGGGCGCCGCCGTCTCGACCGGCGACAAGGTCAAGATCGTCACCGACAGATAGGCTGGGGCAGACAGAAGTCAGGCGGCGGTCGCCAGGAATTCAGGATTCTGCTCGACCAGCGCGACTTTCAGCTTTTCCATGGCGCGGGCCTCGATCTGACGGACGCGCTCCTTGGAGATGCCGAGCGCCTCGCCGAGCGCTTCCAGCGTCGCGCCCTCGTCGGTCAGCCGGCGCTCCTCGATGATCCTCAGCTCGCGCGCGTTGAGCGCGCCGAGCGCCGCCTTCAGCCACAGCGAGCGGCGTTCGATGTCGATCGTGTCGCCGACGACCTCGTCCGGCAGCGGATCGTCCGAAATCAGGAAATCCATGCGCTCGGCCGGACCGGAATCATCGCCAAGCGGCGCATTGAGCGAGCTGTCCGGAGCCGACAGGCGCGAATCCATCATCGCCACGTCGGCTTCCGGCACGCCGAGTGCCGCCGACACCTCGCGATAGAGCGAGGCGTTGGAAATCGGCTCGGCGCCGTTCGCCAGCCGGGCGCGCAAACGCCTGAGATTGAAGAACAGCGCCTTCTGCGCCGAGCTGGTGCCACCGCGCACGATCGACCAGTTGCGCAGGATGTAGTCCTGCATCGAGGCGCGAATCCACCAGGTGGCATAGGTCGAGAAGCGCACTTCGCGTTCCGGCTCGAAACGGGCGGCTGCTTCCAGCAGGCCGACATGACCCTCCTGAATCAGGTCGCCGAGCGGCAGGCCGTAATGGCGGAACCGCGAGGCCATGGAGATGACCAGCCGCATATGGGCGACCGTGATGCGGTGCAGCGCGTGCTGGTCGTTGTCCTCCTTCCAGCGCAACGCCAGGAGATGCTCTTCCTCGCGCTCGAGATAGGGAGCCTTCATCGCCGCGCGGACCATGGTCCGTCCTGCCGTGTCGTCGATCATGCCGCGCTCCATTTTCCGATATCGCGGACATTCCGGTGTCCGGATACCATCCCTGGCGTCAGCGGCGGTTGAAATGGCGGCGCCGCGCCCTACAAAGCCAAGAACGTGCCATGCCGGGGAATGTTCCGCAGCGACGGCCGGGCGGCTTTGCGTTGTCTCGGACGACTCTAAACAGCGGGGAGCCTGCTTGCGGATCGGTTCTCGCATGCGCTTGAGCATGTCATTCCTGGAATGCCAGATTTTTGAAATCTGGTTCCTTATTTTGCTCAGCCCTATCTGTCAGTTTCCGGCTCTCACAGACGCGCCGGGGCACCGGCCAAAACGGGATCACAGAAAAATGAAATGGCTTAAATCGCTCATCATCGCCGGTACGCTGCAGGCCCTGGCGGTCACCGCCGGCCATGCCGGCGCCAATCTCGACCAGATCAAGCAGGCCGGCGTCCTCAAGGTCGGCACGGAAGGCACCTACGCGCCCTTCACCTATCATGACACGTCCGGCGCGCTGGTCGGCTTCGACGTCGAGATCGCCAAGGCGATCGCCGACAAGCTCGGCGTCAAGGTCGAGTTCCTCGAAGGCAAATGGGACGGGCTGATCGCGGGCCTCGACGCCAACCGCTACGACGCCGTCATCAACGAGGTCGGCATCACCGACGCGCGCAAGGCCAAGTACGATTTCTCCGAGCCCTACATCGCCTCCAAGGCGGTGCTGATCGTGCGCGGCGACAACACCGACATCAAGACCTTCGCCGATCTCAAGGGCAAGAAGTCGGCGCAGTCGCTGACCTCCAATTTCGGCAAGCTGGCCGAGACCAACGGCGCCGAGCTGGTCGGCACCGACGGCTTCGACCAGTCGATCCAGCTTCTGCTCACCGGCCGCGCCGACGCCACCATCAACGACAGCCTCTCCTTCCTCGATTTCAAGAAGCACAAGCCCGACGCCAATGTGAAGATCGCCGCGCAGGAAGAGAATGCCGACTATTCCGGCGTCATCGTGCGCAAGGGCGATCCGGAGCTGGTCGCGGCGATCAACAAGGCGCTGGCCGACATCAAGGCGGACGGCACCTACAAGAAGATCGCCGACACCTATTTCGGCCAGGACGTTTCGCAGTAAGCCAGGCCGTCTGGCACTTCGATCCCGGCGAGTCGTCTTTGACGGCCCGCCGGTTTTCGCGTGATATGCACCGCGCAGCCCCTCGCCGGAGCCACCCGCCGCGACGCCGGAGGCGATGGACGGTTATCCAGGCTGCACCTCAAGGAGAGGGCCCCGTGCCGCACTGGCTGCAATTGATGCTGGAATCGCTGCCGACGCTGTTGTGGGCGGCGCTGATCTTCACCGTGCCGCTGACGCTTTTGTCCTTCGCCTTCGGGCTCGTCGCCGGGCTGGCCACGGCGCTGCTCAGGCTGTTCGGCCCCAAGCCCCTGGCGGCCGTGGCCCGCTTCTATGTCTGGATCTTCCGTGGAACGCCGCTCCTGGTGCAGCTCTTCCTGATCTTCTACGGCCTGCCCTCCGTCGGCATCCTGCTCGACGCCTTTCCCGCGGCGCTGATCGGCTTCACGCTCAACATCGGCGCCTATACGTCGGAGATCATCCGCGCCGTCATCGGCTCGGTGCCGAAAGGGCAGTGGGAGGCGTCCTATTCGATCGGCATGACCTGGAGCCAGGCGATGCGGCGCACGATCCTGCCGCAAGCAGGCCGCGTCGCCGTGCCGCCGCTGTCCAACACCTTCATCTCGCTGGTCAAGGATACCTCGCTGGCCGCAGCCATCACCGTGCCGGAGATGTTCCAGGCGGCGCAGCGCATCGTCGCCACCACCTACGAGCCGCTGATCCTCTATATCGAGGCGGCGGCGCTCTATCTGGTGATGAGCTCGGTGCTGTCGGCGCTGCAGGCGCGGCTGGAGGTGCGCCTCAACCGTTACGGCGGATTCCTGGAGGCGAACGCATGATCGGCCTCGACAAGATTGAGAAGCGGTTCGGCGACAACCTCGTGCTGAAGGGGGTCACCGTCAGCATCGAGGAAGGCAGCGTGACCGCGCTGGTCGGCCCGTCCGGCGGCGGCAAAAGCACGCTCCTGCGCTGCATCAACCTGCTGGAGATTCCGACCTCCGGCACGGTGCGGATCGGCGAGGAGACGCTGGAATTCCGCCCGGGCATCAAGGTGCACGCCAGGGACATCCAGCGCATTCGACTGCAGACCGGCATGGTGTTCCAGAACTTCCAGCTGTTCCCGCATCGCACCGCGATCGAGAACGTCATGGAGGGACTGGTGACGGTGCTGAGATGGCCGGAGGCGAGGGCGCGCGAGCGTGCGCTGGCGCTGCTGGGGAAGGTCGGCATGGCGCACAAGGCCGATGCCTGGCCGGCGACGCTGTCGGGCGGACAGCAGCAGCGCGTGGCGATCGCCCGCGCGCTGGCGCCGTCGCCGAAGGTGCTGCTCTGCGACGAGCCGACCTCGGCGCTCGACCCGGAGCTGGCGCAGGAAGTGGTCGAGGTGCTCGGGCAGCTCGCCCGGGAGGGCACGACCATGGTGATGGCCACGCACGATCTGAGGCTCGCCTCCAAGATCGCGCAGGAGGTGGTGTTCCTCGATGCCGGCGTCGTCGTCGAGAAAGGCCTGGCCTCGGTCGTGTTCGACAGGCCGGAGCGCGAGCGGACCAAGCGCTTCATCGCCTCGCTGCGGCAGGAGGAGGCTCAGAAGGGTAGCTGAGCCCCCTACCTCCCCCTTGTGGGGAGGTCGGACCGAAGGTCCGGGTGGGGGTCGGTGCCGCACCCCCGCCCCGCTGGTTCGCAGCGACCCTCCCCACAAGGGGGAGGGTAAAGTCCCAGCAACAAAAAACCCGGCGCGAGGCCGGGTTTTTCGTTTTCTTGAGCGAAAAGCTCAGGCAGCTTCTTCCTGCTCGGCTTCCTCGTTGTCGGCCTTGGCGCCACGCTTCGGGCCCTTGTTGAGGTTGACCTCGATGAGGCGAACCGCCTCGGTCTCCGACATGCGGTTGACGGCGGCGATCTCGCGGGCCATGCGGTCGAGCGCGGCCTCGTAAAGCTGGCGCTCGGAATAGGACTGCTCCGGCTGGTTGTCGGCACGGTAGAGGTCGCGCACGACTTCCGAGATCGAGATCAGGTCGCCCGAGTTGATCTTGGCATCATACTCCTGGGCGCGGCGCGACCACATGGTGCGCTTGATGCGGGCGCGACCCTGCACGACCTTCAGCGCGCGGTCGACATAGTCCTCTTCCGACAGCTTGCGCATGCCGATGGAGGTCGCCTTGGCGACCGGCACCTTGAGGCGCATCTTGTCCTTCTGGAAGTCGATGACGAACAGTTCCAGCTTGTGGCCGGCGACTTCCTGCTCGTCGATCGAGACGATCTGGCCGACGCCGTGCGCCGGGTAGACGATGAACTCGCCGGTCTTGAAACCGTGACGTGCTGCGCTGGACTTCTTCTGCGGGGTGATCGTTGCCATTACGCCCTGAACTCCTTGTTGTAGCGCCGGCATGGCGGCGCCGGCTGAAACTCGCGCGATCGGGGTCACCGACCGTTAGCCGCACAACAGATGAACCCATCCGGAAAAACCGGGGCCAGCCAACCGCACAATTGCGACCGCCTGCCCCAGATCGCTCTGGTCCGGATTGTGAAGTTCACCTTTCAGTGATTTGGGGCGTCTGCGCCATAAATCGACGTTGTGTCACCGGCATGTTTGGCTGATGTAGCACAAAAAGTCGGAAGAATCAAGGTTTTGCTGCATTCGCGAAGGCCGTGCGCCATCCCTGCCTGTCAAGACAGTTCCTGTTTCGCACCTGTTACGCAGCGTCATGCCGGCCGAACCGGCCGTGTCGCTTTTGATTTGCGCATGATCCTTTCCGAAAATCGAAAGCGATTTTCGGGGTCATGCGCTAGTCGCCTTCGCCGGGCTCGGCCGAGAAATATTTCTCGAATTTGCCAGCCTCGCCATCGAAGGTCTTGGCGTCGGCCGGCGGCTCTTTCTTGGCGGTGATGTTCGGCCACTTCTCGGCATATTCGGTGTTGACCTGCAGCCACTTCTCGAGCCCCGGCTCGGTGTCGGGCTTGATCGCGTCGGCCGGGCATTCCGGTTCGCAGACGCCGCAGTCGATACACTCGTCGGGGTGGATGACGAGCATGTTCTCGCCTTCGTAGAAACAGTCGACCGGACAGACCTCAATGCAGTCCATGTATTTGCATTTTATGCAATTGTCGGTCACGACATAGGTCATCGCAGGCTCCGGGACGTCCCGTTTTTGCTGGGCTTTTTGGTGAGGTAACGCCTTTGCCGGCCGCTGGCAAGGGCGGCCGTCCCCAGCGCTGCCGGCGTGCCCGGAAAGGATTTTCCAGACGGCCCGCCGGACAAGGCCGGTCTTGTCTCAATCCTCTCTCAATCCTCGCCGAGCAGCCGGTCGGTTTCCCGCCGCTCTTTCTTGGTCGGGCGACCGCTGCCGGCTTCGCGCAGCGCCGGAATGGCGTCCGGAACCGCCTCGCCCTTCGGCGTGGGCTGTGGCGACATATCCTCATAGAGCAGGCGGGCCTCGTCGGCGGGGCCGCGCCTGGCGCCGGCGCCGAGCACCTTCCAGACCAGAATGCGTCGGTCCAGAGTGAGGGTCAGGACGTCGCCGGGGCGGACAATGTCGGAGGCCTGCGCTGCTTTGTCGCTGTTGATGCGCACGCGGCCAGCGACCACGAGCTTAGCCGCCAGCGAGCGCGATTTTACAGCGCGCGAGAAGAACAGCCATTTGTCGATGCGCTGGCGGGCATCGGTGACCATCGTAACCGCAGGCTACTTCTTCAGCTGGTCGCGCAAGGCGGCGAGCTTGGCAAAGGGCGAGTCCGGATCGAAGCGCGCCGGCCGCTCCTCGCGCGGCTTGGCCTGGAAGGCAGGCTTGCCGGCTTGCCCGCCGCCCTTGCCGTCCTGCCGGCCGCCTTTCCAGTCGGGCCTGCCGTCGCGGCGATCCGGACGTTCGCCTTGCGGCCTGCCCTCGCGGCGCTCGCCAGCCTCGCCTTGCGGTCTCGGCTTGAACTTGGAGCGGTCGAAGCGAGGCTTGCCGTCGCGCTGATCGCGGCGTCCTTCCTGGGCTCCGCCAGGCTGCCCGCCGGCGGCGTCAGCCTGGCCCTCGCGCGC
>NZ_RZOS01000313.1:0-6860 GCF_004022605.1 Mesorhizobium sp. M4B.F.Ca.ET.089.01.1.1 | reverse complement strand
CTTCTGGGCCATCGATGAGAAACCAACCGGCAGCAAGGATCCGTTCGCGCTGCGGCGTGCTGCGCTCGGCGTGGTCAGGATCCTGATCGAAAACCGCGTTCGGTTGGCGTTGACATCGATCTTCGCCAAGGCCTTTGCAAACTTTGCAGGCGGTGCGAGCCAGCAGTCCGACCTCCTCGCCTTCTTCCACGACCGCCTGAAAGTCTATCTCCGCGATCAGGGCGCCAGGCATGATCTGATCGATGCCGTCATCACGCCGCAGTCGGACGACCTCTTGCAGATCGTGCGCCGCGTCGAGGCGCTCGGCTCCTTCCTCGACAGCGACGACGGCAGGAATTTGCTCGCCGGCACCAAGCGCGCGGCCAACATCCTGGCCGCCGAGGAGAAGAAGAAAACCCTGGTCGCCGAGACTGTTGAGCCGGCGCTGTTTCGCGAGGATGCCGAGAAGTCGCTGTTTGCCGCAGTGAATCAGGCCGAGAAGGAAGCCGGCCAAGCGATTCAAAACGAAGATTTTTCCGCCGCCATGCTGGCGCTTAGCGTTTTGCGTGAACCGGTTGATTCATTTTTTGAACGGGTTCTCGTCAATGATGAGGACCAGGCCGTGCGCGCCAATCGGCTGGCGCTGCTTGCCCGCATCCGCGCCGCCACCGACCAGGTCGCGGATTTCTCCAAGATCGCCGGCTGACGGCTGAGAAAAGGCGGCCCTGAAGTTGCCTGCGCCTATCAGGGCGCGGGCAGCGCGCCCCTGCCTTCAGGCGTCAAAATTAGTACGCTGGCGCCGGCTTACAGTCATATGACGATGACCTCCGCATGGGAGAACCAATGCGTGTCGCCCAGAAGTGTGCAGCGGTTCTGGGACAACGACATGCATCAAACAAAAGACGTTCCCCCAACGATGGAGGCTTGCCATGCATTCCGATCACGACATCGAAGTGACTGAAGAAACCACGGCCGCCGAGGCGAGCGACTCCGCCTCCGACACCATCCTCGACCATGCCGCCGCCGCCGCGATCGAAGCCGCCGATCTGTCTGACGACGAGGATGGCGACGACGAAGACGCCGAAGATACCGACGGGGAAGCCACCCTCTCGGGTGACGATGAGGACGAGGACGGCGAAGAAGAAGACGATGAAGAAGACGGCGTGAAGGCCGAAGGCGAGGACGACGAAGACGAGTCCGACGAGGACAAGGAAGAAGCCGCCTGAGCATCCGCGACCGGCTGGCCCGACCGGGCCAAGGAAAGGGCGGCGCCAGCGCCGCCCTTTTTGCCGTCAGTCCTCGAGGATGCTGACGTAGACGCTGTTCGAATAGACATCGACCTGGATCAGAGGCTCGCCATTTACGATGGCGCGCCGCGTCGCGCCGCTCATAGCGCCGCCACGCTTCAGCATCCGCTCAAGATCGGCGCGGTCCTCGTTGCTGCGGAACCAGGCGTCGCCCTCGTCGTCGCGGTCGCGCCGATGGAACTTGTGCCAGTTGGCGCGGTCCTGCCTCACCATCTGCGCGGCGCTGTCCAGCGGATAGCCGTCGCTGGCTTGGTGATCCCGCTCGGAAATGCGCGCGACATAGGAGCCGAGCATGTCGTCGGCCCGCGCCGTGCTCGTGCCCAGCACCGACGCCAGCAGCAATGCGGCGACGGCAAATCGTCTCGTCTCGTTCATGATGAACCCCCTTTTGAAACCCAAATCCTCGTCCAGCGAAGCCGCCCGAGCTGTTCGGGCAGCGGCGATGGAATCAGGGACGAATAATGCCATCCGCACATGTGTGCCGGATGACGGATCCGACTCCGCCGAAAGCTTACATGGCTTTTCCGATAGGGGATATCGGTGCCGGCTGCGCCGCTGCCGGTTGCGGCGGCTGCGCCTCCGGCTGCGATTTCGGCTCGCCGTTTGACGCGGTCGCCTCGCCGGCCGGCTTGCCGTCTTCGGCGGGCTTCGTCTCGGTCGCCGGCGCAGTGGCGGCGGTGGCCTTGGCCGGCGCGGCAGCAGGCGTTGCAAAGGCGCCGCCTACGACGCCGCCGCGGATGATCATCGGGCTCTGCATGGAGCCATGATGCGTGGGCTTCTCGGGGATCGCCGCCACCTTCTCGTCGGTGACGTCGGGCGCCGGCTCGCCAAGCGCCACCACCGAAGGCGTCGAGCCGATCTTCATCGGGTCCGCCGCGCCGAGCCTGATGATGGACGGCGTCGCGGTCGACGCGCCGAGCACGACAATGGACGAGGCCTGCGCGCTGCCGGTGATCGCCGACAGGCCGACGCCAAGCGCTGCAAGGATACGCATCGACACCATGTTACTTCCCCTGGCCCAACAGACCGGCACCATATTCCCGCGGGATTGATGCCTGCTTGCGCGGAAACATAGCATTTTAGGGATTGATAATTCGCCAACGCCCGGACTTGCCCCCCGGGCGTCGCCGTATTACGCAGCCCCGCATCCTATAGAGGTGACGACAAGTGGCTGAGATACTTGCCGCCGGCAAGGCGATGGAGCGGGCGCTGGCGCTGCTCGAAGGCGGCGATGTCGTCGCCATTCCGACCGAGACCGTCTATGGGCTGGCCGGCGACGCCACCAATGGCATCGGTGTTGCCCGCATCTTCGAGGCCAAGGGTCGGCCGCGCTTCAACCCGCTCATCGCCCATGTCGCTGATCTCGCTATGGCCGAGCGCATTGCGCATTTCGATCCGCTGTCGAGGAAGCTGGCCGGGGCCTTCTGGCCGGGGCCGCTGACACTGGTGCTGCCGCAGCGCGCCGGCAACGGCATTCATCCGCTGGTCACGGCCGGGCTCGACACCATTGCGCTGCGCATGCCGAAGGGCTTCGGCGGCGAGTTGATCGCCAGGCTCGGTCATCCGCTCGCCGCGCCAAGCGCCAATTCGTCCGGCAGGATCAGCGCCACCACTGCCGAGGCCGTGGCGGCCGATCTCGGCGACAGGATCAGGCTGGTGGTCGATGGCGGCGCGACGCCGGTCGGCCTGGAATCGACCATCGTCAAGGTCGAGGGCGAGAGCGTGCGGCTGCTGCGGCCCGGCGGTATCGCCGCGGCCGAGATCGAGGCCGTCGCCGGCAAGCCGCTGCTGCGCGGCGCGGCCGCCGGCATCGAGGCGCCCGGCATGCTCGCCTCGCACTACGCGCCAGGCGCCGCGATGCGCCTCAATACCCGACAGATCGCCGGCGGCGAGGCGCTGCTCGCCTTCGGCGGCAGTCGCGCGGAAGGCTGGCAGGATGCCGCCGCGCTGCGCAACCTCTCCGAGACCGGCGACCTGCGCGAGGCGGCGGCGAACCTCTTCGCCTACATGCAGGACCTCGACCGCAGCGGCGCTGCGACCATCGCTGTCGAGCCGATCCCCTTCGACGGACTGGGCGAGGCGATCAACGACCGGCTGTCGCGCGCCGCAGCACCGCGTGACAAGACCGGCTGAGCGCCATAGGTTCTGGCCCCATGAACGATCAGACCGACGACCAGCCCTTCGAACTCGACGCCGCCATCATCGACCGTTTCGCGGCCATCGTCGGCGAGCAATACGCGCTGCGCGGCGAGGCGGAGATCGCGCCCTACATCACCGAAAGGCGTGGCCTGTGGCACGGCAGGACGTCGCTGGTGCTGAGGCCGGGCAGCGTCGAGGAGGTGAGCCGCATCATGCGGCTGGCGACCGAGACTGGAACGCCCGTCGTGCCGCAGAGCGGCAACACCGGACTGGTCGGCGCCCAGGTGCCGGACAAGTCCGGCCACGACATCGTGCTTTCACTGTCGCGGCTGAACCGCATCCGCGAGATCGACGTGCTCTCCAACACCGTCACCGTCGAGGCCGGCGTCATCCTGCAGACCCTGCAGGAAGCGGCCGACGCCGCCGGCCGGCTGTTTCCGCTGTCGCTTGCCGCGCAGGGCTCCTGCCAGATCGGCGGCAACCTCTCCTCCAATGCCGGCGGCACCGGCGTGCTCGCCTATGGCAATGCGCGCGAGCTTTGCCTCGGCGTCGAAGTCGTGTTGCCGACCGGCGAGGTGTTCGACGATCTGCGCAAGCTGAAGAAGGACAACACCGGCTACGATCTGAAGAACCTGTTCGTCGGGGCCGAAGGCACGCTCGGCGTCATCACCGCCGCCGTGCTGAAATTGTTCCCGAAGCCGAAGGGCAGGGAGGTCGCTTTTGCCGGCCTTCCGTCGTCCCCGAAAGACGCGCTTTCGCTGTTCACGCTGGCGATGGACCGAGCCGGCGCCTCGCTCACCGCTTTCGAACTGATCGGCAAAAGGCCCTACGACTTCACGCTGAAGCACGGACAGGGCATCTCGCGACCGCTGGCCGACGACTGGCCCTGGTATGTGCTGATGCAGGTCTCTTCCGGCCGCTCCGAGGAGGACGGCAAGGCGCTGATCGAGGAGATACTGTCGGCCGGGCTCGAGCAGGGCATCGTCGGCGATGCGGTGGTCGCCGCAAGCCTTGCCCAGGGCGATGCCTTCTGGAACTTCCGCGAGACGTTGCCCGAGTGCCAGAAGCCCGAGGGCGCCTCGATCAAGCACGACATTTCGGTGCCGATCGCCGCGATCCCCGAATTCATCGACAAGGCGGCCGGCGTGGTGGAGACAGCGTGTCCGGGCGCGCGCGTGGTCTGCTTCGGCCATATGGGCGACGGCAATCTCCACTACAACATCTCCCGCCCGGTGGATTGGCAGGACGCCGCGTTCCTCGACCTCTACCATCCCATGAACAAGGCCGTGCACGATGTCGTGCGCTCCTTCCATGGCTCGATCTCGGCCGAGCACGGCATCGGCCAGCTGAAGCGGGAGGAACTGATCGCCACCGCGCCGCCGATGGCGATCGATCTGATGCGCCGGGTGAAGGCGGCGATCGACCCCGCCGGCATCATGAATCCCGGTAAGGTTATCTGATCCTTCCAACATGTTGTGGATGGTTGCATTCCGATAACCATCGGCTCAGATCAGCAAAATTTAACCGACTTTCTTAAGCGCGGCGGTAAGAAGCCAGCGCTAATGTTTCGCCATAAGCGAGGCCGGAAAAAACTGGCCCGGAGAGAACCGGTAAACGGCCCTCAGGAGAGACAGGAAGGCACTCGATGAACACTGGACTGAAGCCAGTCTGGGCAGGGCGCAACATGCGTCTCGACCCATTCCGCCTGCCGCAGATGGTGAGCTATGCGACACGCGACGACTATGGCGATGTTACCTTCACCATCGACCAGCGTGGCGCAGTCATTCGCCGCATGCTGGAGATGAGCGGCGTGCCGGCGATCATCGCACTGCCTGCCAAGGCGTTTCGCGGCGTCGCCGCCCGCGCCATGGAGGATCCCGAAGGCAACGTCACGGTGACGCTCGAACTCCTGCACAATGATCCGATGCTGTCGGTGCCGCTGCTGGTGGCAGACGACCTCGACGACGTCGCCGCCGACTGGCGCGCCTGGGCCGACGCCTATCGCCTGCCGATGCTCCTGATCGAGGCCGACGGCGTTGCCCGCACGCTGGAGGAATCGCTCGGCGCCGCCATCAAGGCGCTGCCTCCGCAGGAGCGCCGCAAGGGCCGTGTCTCGACCATGCGCCGTCCGCGCTTCCTTGCCCGCCGCCGGGCCGGCGATCTTGGCCTCAGACTCGTCGTCGACGGCGAGGAGATCATTTCGCACGAGTAGTCTGCTCATCCCGCTGGAGATTGGCGAAACCGCCGATGACAGCCTTCTTCTCCCCGTCACTATACGGGGAGAAGTGCCCGGCAGGGCGATGAGGGGCGGCGCGACCTCAGGTTTTGGCCACATCAAAAGCCGATCAGAAGCCGTATAACCGCTGTACATTTCTCCTTGCCTGCAAGGCTGGCGCTGCCCCTCATCCGGCTGCCGCCACCTTCTCCCCGTTGAACGGGGAGAAGGGAGAACTACAGCAGCGGCTTCAGCGCCACCCACAGCGAGCCGCCGATCAGGCCGAGGAAGATCAGCCAGCCGACCTGGTTGTTCGACTTGAACAGCTTGAGGCACTGATCCGGATTGTTGATGTCCAGCCTCGCGATCTGCCGCGCCATATGCGCGCCGGCGGCGATCAGCCCGGCCAGCGCCGGCATCGGCGCCTGCGCCGAGGCGAAGGCGATGGCGAAGCAGACAAGCGCGCCGCCATAGAGGCCGACCAGCCAGGTCTTGGTGTTGTCGCCGAACAGGCGCGCCGTCGAGCGCACGCCGACGATGGCGTCGTCTTCCTTGTCCTGATGCGCGTAGATCGTGTCGTAGCCGATCACCCACAGGATCGAGCCGATATAGAGCATGATGGCCGGGCCATCGAGATCGCCGAACTCGACCGCCCATCCCATCAGCGCGCCCCAGGAGAAGGCAAGGCCAAGCACGAATTGCGGCCAGTCGGTGATGCGCTTCATGAACGGGTAGACGGCGACAATGACGAGCGAGGCGATGCCGAGCGGAATGGCGAAGCTGTTGAACTGCAACAGCACGACTAGCCCCACCAGCGCCTGGATGACCAGGAATACCCAGGCCTGCCGGCGCGTCACCTTGCCGGCCGGCAGCGGCCGCGAGCGCGTGCGCTCCACCTGGTTGTCGATGTCCTCGTCGCCCAGGTCGTTGTAGGTGCAGCCGGCGCCGCGCATGGCAACCGCTCCGACAAGGAACAGCAACAGGTACCAGGCTGACGGCAGCAGGGTCAGCAGCGGATCCGTCGGGCGCGGATAGGCGCTTGCCGCGAGCGCGGCCGACCACCAGCACGGCCAGAGCAGCAATTGCCAGCCGATCGGGCGATCCCAGCGCGCGAGCTGCGCATAGGGCCAGAGCCCGCGCGGCAGCGCGCGGTAGACCCAGTGACCGCTCGGGGCATCGGCGACGCGGCCCTGGGCCGCTTTCGACTGGATGGTTTCCAT
>NZ_RZOS01000312.1:0-6866 GCF_004022605.1 Mesorhizobium sp. M4B.F.Ca.ET.089.01.1.1 | reverse complement strand
GCTTTGGCATTGCTGGCCGCGTCCTGGCCGGATACGGCCAGCGCCGACTGGCGCGACGACATCGGCACATTCCGCGTCGGAATCGTCGCCGAACCTGGAGCCGGCAACACCGTTCCGGGCCTGGCGCTGCTCACCGACGCCTACACCAAGGCACTCGGCATGAAGGTCGAGTTTGTCGTCGCCCGCGACTACCGGGCGCTGATCGAGGCGCAGGTGGAGGGACGGATTCAGTATGCCGTCTATTCAGCCGTCGCCTATGCGACCGCGTCCGAGCGCTGCGGCTGCGTCGAGCCGCTGGTGGCGCCGGTCGATACCGATGGCGCCGCCGGCATCCGCTCGCTCCTTGTGACGCGCGACGGCAAGGTGCCGGATCTCGCGGCCATGCCGGGCCATCGCATCGCCATGGCGCCTGCCGACAGCGTCGGCGGCTCGCTTTTGCCGCTCGCCGGCCTGACGGCGGCAGGCGTCGGGATCACCGAGGATTCACCCTATCTGCTGCATGCCGGCTCGGCGGCCGCCGCCGAGGCAATGCTGGTCGACGGGCAGGCCGATGCCTTGTTCGGCTGGGAAACGGCGCTGGCGGACGGCAATCCGGCCGCGGCCGACAGTCCGCCGGCCCTTCCGGCAGGCCAGCCGGCCGGCACGGGCGACCAGCCGGCCGATCCGAACGGCACGATGGCGCGGCTTGAGGCGGCGGGTGTTTCGAAGGCGGCGCTGCGGATCGTGTGGACGTCAGGCCTGCTCAGATACGGCCCGCATGCCGTGCGCAGCGATCTCGATCCCGAGGCCAAGCGCCGGCTCACCGTGTTTCTCACCAACCTGAAGTCGATGACGCCCGATGTCTACGATCTTCTGGAGACGACGCATTCGGGCGGCTTCACCGTCGCCTCGCAAAAGGACTATGCGATGGCGGCTGCGATCGTGCGCATGGTGTCGGGCAAAGAGGGCGGGCAATAATCCGGGGCGAAGCGGCGCCGTGCAATTCTCAGCAGTCGCTGCAAGGGATCGTCGTGCTCCGGCGCGGCCGCAGATAGTAGGTCTCGCTCATCGAAATGTGGCTGAAAGCCGAGGTCAGCCCAAGCCGCTCTTTGCTGTCCGCCGCCCAGGTGATGATCGGCTCATAGGCGAGGTCGCTCTCGACGCGGATGAGGAAGGTGCCCTTGACGTTGAGCGCGGTGGGAATCGTGGTGGTGCTGGTCTTCGCGGCATCGGCGCTGGTGGCCCCGTTGAGCAGCTTGCGCGACCAGACGACCTGCACCTTAGGCGTCGTATCGGTGGTGACCTCTATCGCCGTGATGACGATCTTGGGATCCGACCGGTTGTAGGGCTTCAGGGTCGAGTTGCCGATCTTCATGATCGCATCGAGATCGGCCTTGGTGATGGTGTTCTGCTGGGTGACGAGGTCCGCCACCATGCTGCCGATGCGGCTGACCTTCTTGCTGGTCTCGATGGCCTGGGAGGCCTCCATGGTCACGAAATACATGACGAGCAGCAGCGGCACGATGAAGGCAAACTCGATCGCCGCGATGCCGCGGCGATCGGCGCCAAACCGCACCGCTCGTGTCCAGACCGCCAAAATTCCCCGATGTGCCCCCGCACGATACATGCCCTTACCCCCGTTTTGCCGAAGCATGCCCGCAATCTCAGTTGTCGAACGGCTCGTTCTGCCACGTCACGGACGCGAAGTGCAGCGCGGTGCCGTCGGTCATATTGGTCATCGACTTGGACATGAAGTCGGTCATGACCGGCCATTTGTAGAAGACGCGCAACATGTTCTTCGTTTCCGCCAGCCCGGGCGATACGCCGAAAGCCGTCGAGTTCGCGCCTTGAGTCAGCACGATCTGGTTGTTCACGATCTTGTAGCTCGCCGTAGCGGCGTCCGCGAAGGTCGCATATTCGCGCAAGTCCACGGATAGTCCCGGGCACTTGTTGGCGACAATGATTTCCAGCTTGGCGCAGATCATGTCCTGCAACTTGGTGCCGCTCACGTCGGCCGGCCTCAGCTGGCCGGTGCGCAACTTGCGGGCGATGTCGTCGGTGATGTTGGCCATCACTTCCTGGCCGGCAAATGAAATGCAGCTTTCGAGGATGGCGAAGACGAGGAGGGCGAAAGGCAAGGCAAGCATCGCGAATTCCATCGCCGTGCTGCCGCGCCGATCACCAAGAAAGCGGGCGCGGAGCCGTGTCCACCCGTTGCCGCGATTGTCGTCCTCGGGCGCTCGCTTCCTGTTCATGCCCACTCCCTGCCGATCCTTGTGATGTCGGCCGGGACATTAACGAAAACCCATTGAAGCCCGGTTTGGATGACCGTTAAATTCGTCGAAGCGCCGTTAGCCGGCCGCTAACCGTAGTCGCCGAAAAGGCGGGCAGCTCAGTGGCCGGCGCTCATCTCGGCTTCCGAGGCCTTCTCGCTGTCGCTCTTGTAGGAGCTTTCGCAATACGGGGTGCAGGACATGGTCTGGATTTCGGAGCGCCTGTAGATTCTGACCGAGGATGCATCCTGCCGCACGACGGTGACCTGTTCGTCGATGATCGGGCTGCCGTCCTGGTCGAGGACGACCAGATTGGTGACGCCGAATCCCTTGCCGGTCAGCACGATGGTCGAGGCATCCTGCACGGAGGCGTCTGCAATCGCCGGATTGCCGATGACGATGGTGTCGGCCGAACGGGACAGCTTGACGATCTTGGCCTGGTTCATGGTGACTTCGATGCCGGGCCCAGCCTTGGCCGGCAGGACGAAGGCAGCGGCGGCGACAAGCACGGCAACTGGAAACGACGATCTCAACCCGGTCATCTGGACGCTCCAAGGCGGCAAACTGTTCAACGGAACATGAACGAGATTGGTGAACCAACGGTTAAGCCCGTGCTCAGCACGATTAAGGCCGGCGTTCGACTGCCTGCCGCGGCGGGCGATGGCCCTCCCTGCGACAGTCGCCGGGAATCCGCCTCTGCCGCTGCTTTGCGGGCGGCGAGGCGGCTCGCCGGTACTTTAGCTGACGGTTAACCAAGCAACGGGTTCGAGACCGGAAAGGAATCGGTAAGGCTGTTTATTAAGCCGATCGAAAGGCCTTCTCCCTAGATTGGCAGCATCCGATCAACCGGCAAGAGAAGTTGACGGAAGTGCTGTAACACGTGGAGTAGGAGCTCTCGAATGTCTAACCTCATTGCACGTTTTGTGAAGAACGAGTCCGGTGCGACCGCCATCGAATATGGCTTGATCGCCGCTCTCATCGCGCTCGCCATCATGGTCGGCGCCGGCGCCCTCGGCAATGCGCTGAACAACAAGTTCGACGCCATCGCCAACAAGGTTGAAGGTTCCTGATACCTGAAGCGAATTAGCTTCTTCAAGCGAAAGGGCCGCCTCTTCTGGCGGCCCTTTTTTCGTCATTCACGTTTTCATCAAGCCGGGCGATTTTGACTGGCCCGCCTCATCAATCGTTAATCGAACATGCCTAGGCTGCACTGGCTAGAACTCGACCGCAGGCACCGCGCCCATGCTTGAAGCCCTCATCTTCGTCGTCTTTCCGTTCTGCATGCTGTTTGCCGCGATCTCCGACATGCTGTCGATGACGATCGCCAATCGCGTGTCGGTGCTGCTGGTGGTGGTCTTTGCCTTGGTGGCGCCGCTGACGGGGATGGATTGGGCCGCCTATGGCTGGCATTTCGCGGCGGGCTTCCTGGTGCTGGCCGTGACCTTTGGCCTGTTCGCGCTCGGCGGCATGGGCGGCGGCGATGCCAAGCTGCTGGCCGCCACCGCGCTGTGGATGGGCTTCAACATCCATCTTGTCGAATACCTGGTGATTTCGACCTTCATCGGCGGGCTGCTGACGGTCGCCATCCTTGCTTACCGGAAATCGGCACTGGCGGACTTTACCGGGCACAATCCCTTCCTGCGCCATTTCGCCGACCAGACGACCGGCGTTCCCTACGGCATCGCGCTGGGCATCGGCGGTCTGATCGTCTTTCCGGATTCTCCGCTCATGGTATGGGCGCTGGAAAGGCTGGCCGCCTAGCCCCTTGCCATCGCGCGTACGAGTTATCCGGTTTTGGACTGGGCGGCTTGGCCGCCCTTTTCGCATCCCGGAGGGCGGTTCGTTCTAATTTATGTAAACCTTAAATTAATCACGATCGTAAGCATTGCATTAACCTTGTTTTGACGATTGCGGCTGCAAAGTCCGCCCTGGCTAGGTGGTTTGCCATAGGCGAGGGTTCGGACAGATGCCAGCATCCCGACTTATAATACTGAGCGTGGCGGTGGCCGCGGCGGGCGGCGCGGGTTATGTCGCGAAGAACATGGTGGCGGTTCCGCCGCCCCGGGTCGTCGTCGATAGCCCCCAGGCGCCGGCCATAGCGCTGCAGGACGTGCTCGTCCTGTCCGGCGATGTCGCCATGGGCAGCCCGCTGGAGAACAACATCAGCTGGGAGTCGTGGCCGGCCGACGGCATCAACGCGAATTTCATCACCCGCGCCGCGGAGCCCGATGCCGTGGACAAGCTGAAGGGCTCCGTTGCCCGCGTGGCGATGTATACGGGCGAGCCGCTCAGGCGCTCCAAGCTGATCGGCGAGGGCCAGAGCTTCATGTCGTCGATCCTGCCCAGCGGCATGCGCGCCGTCGCCACCGCGATATCGGCCGACACATCAGCCGGCGGCTTCATCCTCCCCAATGATTTCGTCGACGTGATCATGACCCGCCGTTCCGACACCGGAACGGGCGGCAGCGGGTTCACCACCGAGACCATCCTGAAGAACATCCGCGTCCTGGCGATCGACCAGACCATCCAGGAGGATGAGGAAGGCAAGAAGACCAGGGTCGGTCAGACCGCCACGCTTGAGCTGTCGCCGCAGCAGGCCGAAATCATCACGGTCGCGCAGCAGATGGCCGATCGCCTGACCCTGGCGCTGCGTCCGATCACGGACGCTCACGAAAAGAATCTGGGCGAGGCCGACTATCTCGTTTCCGGCAACGGCCGGCGCGGCACGGTGCGGATGATCAAGTCGGGCGAAGTTTCCGAAGTGGGAGCAAGGAAATGAGGCTAAAGGGTAAACTGCCCTTCATGGCGGCAGCGGCGATCGGCCTGTTCCTGCTCGGCACCAACGCGCCCGGCATGGTCGAGGCGAAGGCCGCGAACCGGAACGCCCAGGTGTCGGCGTCCACCGCCACACAACGCGTCAAGCTCGGTCTCAACAAGTCGGTGGTCATCGACCTGCCGAGCGATGCCTATGACATCCTGGTCGCCAATCCCGCGGTCGCCGATGCGGTCACCCGCACCGCGCGGCGCATCTATCTGTTCGGCAAGGCCGTGGGCGAGACCAACATTTTTGTCTTCGGCCCCAATGGCGAGCAGATCGTCAGCCTCGATCTGGCGGTCGAACGCGACGTCGCCGGGCTGGAGGACTACCTCAAGCGCTTCCTGCCGACGTCCGAGATCAAGGTCGAACTGCTGAACGACAACGTCGTTCTGACCGGAAGCGTGGACACGCCTCTCGACGCCAAGCGCGCCGTCGACCTGGCGACCATCTTCGTGTCCGGCGGTGAAGCCACAACCGGCCAGTATTCGCAGACCGCCGCCGGCGGATCGGCCAATGGCGGCGTCGACATCAACAACCCCGACCAGGACCGCCGCGTCTCGAAGATCGTCAACCTGCTGCAGATCATCGGCGACGACCAGGTGACGCTGAAGGTGACCGTGGCGGAGGTCAGCCGCTCGGTGATGAAGCAGCTCGGCGTCAACATGGTCGGCAGCGGCGGCAGCAACGGCATTTCCTGGGGCGCGCTGGGCGATACGTTCAGCGGCCTCGGCAAGCCGATCTCGAACTCGGGTTTCAATGTCGGCACCTCGGCGATCCAGGCCTACATCAATGCCATGGAACAGGCCGGTGTCATGAAGACCCTGGCCGAGCCGACGCTGACCGCCGTGTCCGGCGAGAAGGCGACCTTCAAGGTCGGCGGCGAGTACAACATGGTCAACAGCGTCAGCGCCAACGTTTCGACCGACAACCAGACGGGCAACAGAACCTATTCGATCGAGAAGATCGAATACGGCATCGGCCTGGAATTCCAGCCGGTGGTGCTGTCGCCCGGTCGCATCAGCCTGAAGGTCAGGACCTCCGTATCGGAGCCGACCACGGAGGGATCGGTGTCGCTGTCGGCCGGCGGAAGGAGCCAGGGCATGAATGCGCTGTCGCTGCGCAAGCGCCTGGCGGATACGACGGTGGAACTGCCGTCCGGCGGGTCGATGATGATCGCCGGCCTCGTCCGCGACGACGTCAGGCAGGCCGTCAACGGCTTGCCCGGCCTGACCAAGATCCCGGTGCTCGGCACGCTCTTCCGCAGCCGCGACTTCGTCCGCAACGAGAGCGAGCTCGTCATCATCATCACGCCCTATCTGGCCAAGCCGGTCGCGCGCAACGAACTTGCCAAGCCGGACGACAACTTCAACGCCCCGAGCGACGGCGCAGGCATGTTCCTTGGCCGCGTCAATCGCGTCTACGGCACCATGCAGACCGACAGACCCGCCGGCCGCTATCACGGCGTTGTCGGGTTCATCTACAAGTGAGCGGGGAAGCGGACATGTTTCAGTCGACATCGAACACCACCGCGGCGCCGGCAAGGTCCGGTCGCGAGCGGATCCGCCGCTCCGTAGCCCCGGTCCTGGCGGTCCTGCTCGCCGCATCGCTCGCCGGCTGCGCCGGCTGGAAACGCGACAGCGTCACGGTCGGCGCCATCCCCGACGACTATCGCACCAGCCATCCGATCGTCATCGCGGAAAAGAACCAGAAGATCGATCTTCCCGTCGGCGCCGGCGATCGCGGCATGACCGGCGCCCAACGCGACACGCTGCTCGGCTTCCTCGACGGCTATGACA
>NZ_RZOS01000311.1:0-6994 GCF_004022605.1 Mesorhizobium sp. M4B.F.Ca.ET.089.01.1.1 | reverse complement strand
ACATTGGGCGCATCGACCTTGACGTTGACGTCTTTGCTGCCGCCGCCGTTGAGGTTGATGACGCCTGTGAAGAAGAGCAGAACCACGATCGCGAGTATCGCGAGAACGACCGCGACAACCGTACCACCTCCACCCGAGTTCACAACCGTTGGACCGTCAGCCATTTGCTTTTCTCCTCTCGATTGCACTGTCGAGAAAACGGGCGCGTTACGGCAACGTTCCGCACAGGGGACCTCAGTCCCGGCAGCCATGAGACTGAAGTCTCATTGCCGGGCGCAGAGGGCCGGGCCGGTTGTTTCAAGGCAACCGTGGCCCTGCCAACCCATTGGTAAGGGGACCACCGGGTACGTCCCTTCATCGGCGGTCTCCGGGTGCCCGCCATCATCGTTCCCGTGTCGGCGGGCACCCGCCCCAGGGGGAGCCGCCATGCGCTTAGGAAACATGATAGCGGATGCGTTCGCCTTCCTGCTGTTGGCGTGTCTTGTCGGCGGCATTTTCCTGGCGTTCGGAAAGCCCTTCTGGCCTGAGCGTCGGGGCCAGGTGGCCGTGCCTCCCCAGGTTGGCGCATTCACGACGGCCTCGGTCGGCAAGCCCCGCCCGGGACCTGACCTGCCGCAAACGTTCGACCTTGGCCTGGCCCCCTCAAAGCCGGGACACTCGCCCGGTCCGAGGACGGGCGTGGAATGACGCCTGCCCGGCTCTGCCGCTGAAGCCATCCCCGATGGGAACGGAACCTCTTCACCCGCGTATGTTAGTCGGGCCGTTGGCCCATCCGGCAATCTGGCCAGGTTTCCCGCAATGACCAAAGCATCGCTACATCTGCTGAAAGGCGCCGGTTACCTGGTCTCGACGGCGAGCGCGATCCTGCTCGCCATCGTAAGCTGGAAGAGCGCCGCGCAAAGCCCGCTGCTGGTCGCCTGCCTGCTTAGCGGTGCTGCCGCATCGATTGTCGGCATGCTCTGCCGCTGGCTTTCCTACGAAATCGAAAAGCGCCAGGAAGAAAAATAGCGCGTGGCCCAGCGGAGTACCGTCGCGGCGGCCCGCTAAGAGCCCGCGCCACGGAGGGACCGATGACGCGGGCCGGCCGATGTTTGCCCACCAGCCTGCGTGGGACGCCAAGCAGCGACGCCACACACAGGACCTCAACCATTCGAAACGGCTAATGTTCCCGGCTGCTGAGATCCTCGGCCAGACCACCGGGCTTGAAATGAGCAGGTGCTTCGAGAAAGGCGTATCTGGCGCCCGCCCAGGCCGATGCGGCGCGCGGTCTTCCTGGCGCTGCCGGCTAGGCTTCTATTCCTGCAACCACCAAGTCACGACACCAGGGATGGAACGTTTCACGGCAATTCATGATTGGTGGACTCGCGCGCCCCGTCGAGCGTTTAATTCGCGACGGGCGAAGGAAGGGCAAATTCACGAAGGGAGGAATGTGGATCGATGAATTATGAATTCGAGACCAACCTATCCGACGACCAGCAGCCCTATGAAGTCACCGCTTTTGCCAAGAAGCACGGCCTGACGGTTCCGGCCGCGGATGCCGTTTTATTCGCCAAGGGGCCATCCCGGGCGGCGTGCGACGCGGGCGCATTGGCATTCCTGTGCGCTGTCGCGCAATACGCCAGCAGACGATCTCCGCATTAGGCTCCGGATGAGCGTGGCGACAACCTCGCCACGCATGCCGGCGCAGGCCTATAGAGTCGCGCAGAGCTATCTCAAACCGAGAAAGCTAAGTATCGCGATGACGATGACCACGGCTCCGACCAGCCAGATGATGTTGTTCATGACGCGCTCCTTCGCCCGAAATGGGTACTGGAGTGACAACATCAGCGACAGCTAAAGGTTCCGACCGCAAACGTGCCGCACCTATCGAGGATCAGGCGGTGGACTGGCGGGTCTTTGCAACAAAACGGCTTGGTGATCGTTTCTCATGCGCCAGATATTCCTGGCTACTCCAGCCCCTCCCGCCGGCAGAGCCGGCGGGTTCTTTTTGCTGCCTTCGCCCGGGAATGCCATGCCGCTGCGTTCCATGCTCTGACGTTGCAACTTCAGTCGCATCCAGCTTCGGACCATGGCCCTAAACGCGGAACGAACCCATCCAAGCGCCGTTGGTCAACACCGGCAGCTCCCGCTGGCAGCGGTTGAGCGCGGGCAAGGCTCCAGCGCACGGCGGGAGGTGCGTGGCGCTGGAGCCTTTTGAAGTCAGAGATAGGGCGCGCGTACAATGGATGATCGTCACGACAGCGCTATGGAAGTTCGGTGGCTTCTTGCCGTGCCTGCCGGTCTCTGGCTTACGTGACTGGCGATACACAGCGGCCCGACAGCCTGTTGGGGTAACTTCGACTGACCGCCGGGCCTGACCGGCTTGGGGGCTTCGGGGGCGGGCAAGCCGGCTAGGACGACACTAGTATTAGCCAGCTCGCAACATAATCCGATTGTCACTCTTTCCCCCGCTTTTGCTCCGCACGTGCCGAAGTTGGCTGCACCGACGTAGCGTGAAATCCCCGCCACATCGGGCCGGCCTTGATCGGCCTGACCAAGTCCGCGCCAGCCTGTTGCGGCCGCCTTCCGGTCTGCCAGCTCTCGATAGAGATCGCCGCGGGGCGCCGCGCTCAGTCGAGCCTTCTCGACCAGTCGTCGAGCTGCCGCTGCGCCTCTTCCTTGGCGATGCCGTAGCGCTCCTGGATCCGCCCCACGAACTGATCGCGATCGCCTTCGATGCGGTCGAGGTCATCGTCGGTCAAGTCGCCCCACTGCTCCTTGGCCTTGCCTTTGACCTGCATCCACTTTCCCTTGATCTGATCCCAGTTCATAACTTGTCTCCTTTGTTGTCAAAGGAGAATGGGTCCGGCGCGACAATGTTCCGAACGATCGGCCCACGCATGCGGGCCTTCCTCGGCAACGCCATCAAATGTGATTGAAGGCAGCGCCGCGTTTGGCAATCCTGCCGGCAGCAAAGCGCAGGCGACATGCAAAGGAGGATCGGCAATGCCTCATCTTCACATGAAGGCGGTCGACGTGGTTGTCGATCTCCTTGACGCGGCCGAGTACGTCGACAAGCTCAGCGAGCAGGAAGAGGGAACTCCTGCTCGAGGCCGCCACCGTGCTCGCCGAACTCTTGAAGCGGAATGTTCCGTCCAGCCTCGATGAGCTGGACGCAGTGGAAGGCGCTGAGGCGCCAGCCTTGGCGAGGGGCTGATCAGCCTTGCGACCACGCATGGCGGCCTGCCCTACCCTGGCAGGAAGCTGCAAAATTTGCCGGAAATCGGCCACGGCCGGCGCGCGTCCCGGCCCGGCCCATCTCTCCGACGGCGGGGCCGATCCGCCTTTCAGGCCTTGCCGGCTTTCGACTTGCTCGCCGCGGGCTTTGCGGCCTTGGTCGCGCTCTTGGTGGCAACAGTCTTGGTGGCAGCGGTCTTGGCGGGCTTCGCTGCGGCAGGCTTCTTCGGTGCAGCTTTCTTCTTCGGCTTGGCCTCGCCATCGATCTCGGCCGTCGCCTGGTCCCAGTGCTGAATATCCGCGCCCTCGGGCCGGCCGGCCTTTTCCCAGATAGCGTGTGCCCGCTGGCGAATGCGTTCCTGCCTGTCGTCCGTCACTTGTTGCCTCCGTGGTTGGGTTCCATTCCGGTGGTCCACGGTAAACACTAGCGGAAATTTGAGCCGGCGTCTTGAGCGCAGCGGAGGGGACTTGCGGCAATAGCGCCCCAACGAGAGTGTGATCCCCTCGCTCCTGGCGAGCAGGGTTGTCATGCGCAGTGGCGCTGGCCTAGTGCGCCATGACGGCGACGCCCAGCAGGGCTGCCTTCTTGGTTATCAGCCCGGCGAGATCGGCGTCCGAGCGTTCGGTGCCGGTGCGGCGACGCAGCTCGCCGATTGCCTCCGTCATGGAAAGCAATCCCGTTCCCCGCTCGGCCAACAGCTTGTCGCAACAGGCCGCCACATTCTCGGAGTTGGGGGTCTCGACATGCGGCAACATGGACGTGCTCCTTCCCTGCCCCAAAACCCCTCGCCCCGCCGCTTCGCGCGAAGCGGCGGGGCCGTCATGCATCAGCCCGGTGCCCCGGCCTTATTTACTCTATGACCTCAATGACCCTGCGGGTGCCGGGATCGACCAGCACGGTATGGTCGCCGACGACCGTGTATCTGTACTGGGTGTCGGGAACCTCACGCAGTTCCACCGTGTCCGGCAAGGTCGAGCCGACATTGAGCTCGACGCCGAGAAGGTTGATCGAGGCCAGCGGATGTTTGTGGACGTACTCGCGGATGACGGTGCGCTGCTCGGGCGTCACGATCACCTGATCAGCGGCGGCGGCGCCGATGCCGGCAATCATAGCCAGCCCGGCGACAGCAGTAATAAGAGCAATTTTCATCTCTGCCTCCTGTTGGTTGGTTTCGAGCTTCGCCCCGCCTCCACGGACCGGCGAAGCGCGAGAGTTCGAATTGGCGGGCTCTCCGGGGCAAACGCCGGCACGGGGCTCTTGTTCCGCGAGCCGGCACTAATTGATCCGCCGTCGGCGTCGGAACCAGGCGGCCGTTCCAGCATTGAAGGCGAAGAGTCCAGCGGAGGTGCCTTATGATTGAAGATCTGCCTTTCGACCCGCCGATCGCCGTCGCCGTTGGCGCCGGCTTCAAACGGGACATTGCATCGCTGGCGGAGATGCAGAACTTCCTAAAAGAATGGCCGCCTGCCGAAGACACACGGCTGCAGAAGATCGCTATCAAGGCCTGCGAGGCGGCGCGGGCCGGACACGTGACCATCGAGCAGACGCGACGCGCCTTCATGGCTTTCGCCAAGGCCGCGGGCATCGTCTGGACCGGCGTCGATCCGGTGACGACGCTGCGCCGGGCCAAGGTGCGGACGATCCGCGCGGCGCGCGCGCCGCACGAGCGTCATACGCGCTGAGCCGAGCCTCCCAATCACTATTGCTTCGGCGGCTGCGGCGGCACTTCGCCGGGCTTGATCACCGGCATGTTGCCTTCCTCGGGCGCCGGCTGGGCCATGCCCTGGTCGCCGGTCGGCGGCGGCTGCAATACACCGCCGCAAGGCTTGAGCTTGCCGGTCAGGCCATTGTCGCTGCCGCTGTCGGCGGCCGGTTTCTGCTCAGCGCTGCCCTGCCCCTGCGGCTCGGCCTGGCATGGGCCTGCGGACGCTTTGGTCTGGTCGGGGTTGTCCTGCGCGGCCGCCGGACCGGCCAGCGCCATCACCAGCAGCGCGCATGGCGCAAAGGCGAAAGGTTTCATGGTCTGGCTCCTTTCCTTGTCCGGGAAAGAACGCCGGGGCCGATTGGTTCCCTGGCGGACCGGGGCGCTTGCGCTGCAGCCGGTCGGGCGGGAACCGGTGGCAAGGCGGCGAGTTCAACCTTCGGAACAGATTTTCAGGTGCCAGCGCCAAGGAGGCCAGTCATGGAACCGCGCAAGAGACCGAACGACGAGGTCGAACCGTCAACGGCCGACGACCGGACGCCAAACGACGAGGTGGAGGCGCCCACGCCAAGACAGCAGGATTGGGACGCGGTGAAGGGCGCGAGCATCCTTCCCGACGAAAGCCTGCCGGAAGCGGATGTGCCGGAAAGCGCCGGCATCGAGAAGGAGGGCGAGTTACCGGAGGAGGACGACGACAACCCCTACCAGGAGAGCGACGAGGCATTGCCGGACGATGCCGAGGAAGCCGCCATCAAGCGCGACCCGGCAAGGCGTGGCGGCCCCTTCGACGAGGTATAAGGCTCGCGCCGACAGGCACGAGCACGCTTTCGTCCGTGAGGGCGGAACGGATAGGTTGGATGCTGACAGGGTGATGCTGGACCGGCACGCGGCCGGCGGCGGTCAGTTCGGCGCGCTGTCGCCCACCGTCTCGGCGACAAAAGAAGCGGCGATCAGGTCGTCGGCATCGATGCTTAGGGAGCCGTCGGCGCCCCCCATGATGGCCGCAACCTTCTGGAAGGTCTTCATCTCATGTTCGGTGATGCTCGCACTTCGCATCCTGGCCCGCAGGTCGGCAACACGCATCCCCAATGCCGGGGATGTTCCGATTTCGCGCTTCGACATGGTAGCTGTGCTCCGTTCCCCGACCCGTTTCTGGTTGCCGCCGATTCGTTTGCCCGATCTGCCTCGCACAGCCTGCCTATTATTGAGGCAACACGAAGTCAGACGCGGCAACGCGTGGTGAGAGGGAAAGGTTCCTGCATGTATCGGCATATATTAGTCACGAAATAATACGAGCTGGCCCGCCCGCCGCTCTGGCAAGCGGCGGGCGCCATTTCAGGTCACTGGATGATCTTTACGATCTTGCGGGTGCCCGGATCGACAAGCACGGTCTGATTGTCGACGACCACATAGCGATATTTGACGTTGGGAACTTCGCGGAGTTCAACGGTGTCGGGAAGTGCGGTGCCGACATTGAGCTCCACGCCCGGAAGCTTCACCGAAGCCAGCGGCTGCTTGTGCACATACTCCCGGATGACGGTTTCCTGCTGCGGCTCGATGATGACGTCCTGAGCGGCCGCGGCGCCCATGCCGGCGAGCAGCAGCAAGCCTGCGGCAGCTGTCTTGAGATGCAGTCTCATGATCGTCTCCTGTCTTTACCGACGACCTCCTCCACCGCGCGCACAATGCCGTCCGCAGCCGGGCCGCCTCGGTCGTTAACGCCACCGCACAGGGCTTGTTCCTGGATTTTTTGACTTGGTGGCCGATCCGATTTGGTCATGGAATCCCGCCCAATTTGCTTCGGAACAAAGGCCCTGAGCCGAAGTTACCCCAACGAAGGGACGACACTTCGAGGAGAGTTCTCATGAAACATATTCTGATTACCAGCATGCTCGCGCTCGGTGTCGGCTGTGGCGCCGCGATGGCGCAGGCACAGGCGCCGGCCGAGGCCCAGCCAAGCGGTGACAACAATTGCGCCGCCGGCACCGCCGATTGCCAGAAGGGCGGCAAGGCAGGCGAGCAGGCCCAGGGCAAGGCCAAGGTGAAGACCGACGAGCAGGCGCAGGGCAAGGCCG
>NZ_RZOS01000310.1:0-7002 GCF_004022605.1 Mesorhizobium sp. M4B.F.Ca.ET.089.01.1.1 | reverse complement strand
CTCCCGGCCCTGCGGGCCACCCTCCCCTCGAGGAGGAGGGAGACGGCGCTCCCATCGTCCCCATCCTCTTCTATCGCTCGATGCTGCTCGCCGCCGATGTCGCACCGATCGATGCGCTGGTCGCCGCACTGCACGCGCAAGGCATCGCGCCGGTGCCGATCTTCGTTTCGAGCCTCAAGGATCAGGCGTCTCTAGCCTTTGTCGAGAACGCCCTCGCCTCACTGAACCCGGCCGTCATCATCACCGCCACTGCATTCGCCTCCGGCGCCGAACCCGGCGCGGAAACCCTGTTCGACCGTGCAGGCGTGCCGGTCTTCCAGGTCATCGTCGCCACGACCAGACGCGAGGTCTGGGAGAAAAACCAGCGCGGTCTGGCACCCGCCGACCTTGCCATGCATGTCGTGCTGCCGGAACTCGACGGCCGCATCCTGGCCGGCGCGATTTCGTTCAAGGGCGAGAGCGAAACCGACCCGGCGCTGGCTTTCCGCGCCTTCGCCAACCAGCCGGAGGCAGATCGCGTCGCACAGGTCGCCAAGCGCATGGCGGCGTTCATTCGCCTGCGGCGGACCGAGCGGGCCGAGCGCAAGCTGGCGATCCTGATACCGGATTATCCGAGCGCGCCCGGCCGTACCGGCTATGCCGTCGGCCTCGACGTGCCGTCGAGCGTGCTCGCGATGCTGCACGACCTGAAGGAACAGGGCTATGCGGTTGAGGCGATTCCGCAATCGCCGCGGGAACTGCTGGATGCGCTGGAGGTGGGTGGGCAAGGCCTCTCCGTAGAGGCCTACTTCGCCTTTTCGGCCGAACTACCGAGGCCAGCGCACGATGCAATAGAGGCCGCGTGGGGCAAGGCAGAAGGGAAAGGTTCGCGCGAGGCGCCCCCCTCTGTCCTGCCGGACATCTCCCCCACGTGGGGGGAGATTGGCAGTTCCTCCGCCGGCTTTCCCCCTGCGAAGTCGGAGATTGGCGAAATCGACGGCGCGAGCCTGATCTCCCCCCTTGTGGGGGAGATGTCCGGCAGGACAGAGGGGGGCGCGACAGAACGCGAGCCTTCGCGGCTAGCGCACGAAACCCACTTCCCCTTCCGCGCCGCGACCTTCGGCAACATCACCGTCGCGCTCGCCCCCGACCGCGGCCGCTCCGCCGACCGCCGCGCCGACTACCATGACCCCACTTTGCCCCCGCGCCACGACCTGATCGCCTTCGGCCTCTGGCTGCAAAAATCGCTCGGGGTCCACGCCCTCATCCATGTCGGCGCGCACGGCACGCTGGAATGGCTGCCGGGCAAGACCGTCGCGCTCTCCGGCACCTGCTTTCCCGAGATCGTCACCGGCGCGCTGCCCGTCATCTACCCCTTCATCGTCTCCAATCCCGGCGAAGCGGCGCAGGCCAAGCGCCGTATCGCCGCCGTCACGCTCGGCCATCTGCCGCCGCCGCTGACCGGCGCCGGACTGGACGAGAACCAGCAGCGCCTCGAGCGGTTGGTCGACGAATATGCGCAGGCCGACGGGCTCGACCGCCGCCGCCGCGACCGCCTGGCCAAGCTGATCGTCGAAACCGCACGCAAGACCGGGCTTGCCTCCGAAGCCGGAGTGGCCAGGACCGACGCGCCGGACGAGGCGCTGCGCCGCATCGACGCCTGGCTCTGCGATCTCAAGGATTTCGCCGTCAAGGACGGGCTGCATGTCTATGGCCGCGCGCCGGAGGGCGAAGCGGATTCGCTGCGCACCCAAAGCGCGGAAGCGGAGAGAGCGGCCCTTCTCGCCGCGCTCGATGGCCGCCACATCAAGGCCGGACCGGCCGGCGCGCCGGCGCGCGGCCGCTCCGACGTGCTGCCGACCGGCCGCAACCTGTTCACCGCCGACCCGCGCACCATGCCGACGCCGACCGCCTATGACCTTGGCCAGGCGGCGGCGGAAGAAGTCGTGCGCAGCTACACGCAGTTGCATGGCGACTGGCCGCGCTCGCTGGTCATCGACCTCTGGGGCTCGGCCTCGCTGCGCACCGGCGGCGAGGAGATCGCGCAAGGCCTGGCGCTGATGGGGTGCCGGCCGCAATGGGATGGCGCCACCGGCCGCGTCACCGGCATCGAAGTGCTGCCGCCAGCCGCCCTTGGCCGGCCGCGCGTCGACGTCACCTGGCGCATTTCCGGCCTGTTCCGCGACATGTTCCCGACCCAGATCGCACTGATCGACGCCGCCGCCACCGCCGTCGCCAGCCGCGACGAGGACGATTCCGAGAACCCGCTCGCCGCGGCGAGCCGCGCCGAGGGCAAGATCGGCCCGCGCATTTTCGGCACCTCGCCCGGCACCTACGGCGCCGGCGTCGAGGATTTGCTGTCGCGCGGCGACTGGGCCGCGCGCGAGGAAATCGGCCGCGCCTATCTCGACGCCACCTCGCATGCCTATGGCGGCGCCGACGGCGAGGCGACTTCCGCGCCCGGCGCCTTCGAGGGCCGCATCGCCGAGGCCGACCTTCTCGTCCACACCGGCGACGACCCCGGCCGCGACATCCTCGAAGGCTCGGCCGACGTTGCCTTCATCGGCGGGTTTTCGGCCGCCTTGGCAGCACTGGGCAAAAATGCCGATGTCATCGTGCTCGACACCACGGACCCGCAAAAGCCGAAGCCGCGCTCGGTCGGCGAAGCGGTATCTCGCGTGGTGCGGGCGCGTGCCGTCAACCCGCGCTTCATCGCCGGCCAGATGCGCCATGGCCCGCGCGGCGCCTCCGAATTCGCCGAGACCGTCGATCGCCTCGTCGGCTTCGCCGAGACCACGCATGCCATATCGGGCGCGCTGATCGAGGCGGTGCACGATGCCTATCTCGGCGACGCGGACGTTCGCGCCTTCATCCTGCGCGAGAACCCCGCTGCCGCGAAGGTGATCGCGGAACGCTTCCTCTCCGCGCGGCGGCGCGGCCTGTGGCACCCCTTGCGGAACTCCATCGACGACGATCTCGCCGCGCTGATCGCCGAAGCCCAGCAGGTGGCGGCATGAACGCCTTCTCGCGCCGCGGCGCCTGCCCTGCCCTCAGCGCCCCGATGCAGACCGGCGACGGACTGCTGGTGCGGCTCAATCCGGTCGCTGGAGGACTTACCCCGAAGTCGCTGATCGGACTCGGCGAATCCGCCTTGCGCCACGGCAACGGCATCATGGAAGTGACCGCGCGCGGCAGTTTGCAGATCCGTGGCCTGACGGCGGAAAGCGCGCGCCTGCTGGCCGCCGAAGTGGATGCGCTGGGCATTGCCGTGCGCACCGGCGTTCCGGTCGAGACCGGGCCACTGGCGGGTATTGACCCGCAGGAGGTTGCCGATCCGCGCCCGCTCGCCGAGCGGATCAGGGCGGCCGTCGAAGAGGCCGGGTTGACGCCACGGCTGGGGCCGAAGGTGTCGGTGGTTGTCGACGGCGGCGGGCAACTGACGATGGATGCGGTCACGGCCGATGTGAGGCTTGAGGCGGTGCGGGCCGACGCGGGTGCGCAATGGAGAGTATCGGTTAGTGGAGACGCGCGCAGTGCCAAGTCGCTAGCTACGATCGATGCGGATGCCGCGCGCGACATCATCGTTGCGGCTCTCCGGATGGTGGCCGAAAAAGGACGAGAGGCGCACACGCGGGATCTGTCGGCGAGACAGTTGGCCTCTCTCGCAAGTTGGCACTCTGTCGCCCCCCTCTCTGTCCTGCCGGACATCTCCCCCTCAAGGGGGGAGATTGGCAGCGTCGACGCCGGCTCCCCATTTCCAACGTTGCAGATTAGCGAAACCATTGGCGATAGCGTAATCTCCCCCCTTGAGGGGGAGATGTCCGGCAGGACAGAGGGGGGGGCCTCTCGCAAACCTATCGGCCTTTTCCCCTTGGCCGGCGACACTTTTGCTCTCGGTATCGGCCTGCCCTACGGCAGCATGCCGGCACAATCGCTCATCGAACTTGCCACGCAAGCCGACGGCCTCGGCACCGCCGAGATCCGCCTGTCCCCCGGCCGCGCCATGCTCTTCCTTGGCCTCGCCCCATCCGCCGGCGCCTCGCTGCAAATCTCCGCCGCCGCCCTCGGCTTCGTCACCGACGCCGCCGATCCGCGAATTCGCATCGCTGCCTGCCCCGGCACACCGGCCTGCGCCTCCGGCCGCATCGCCACCCGTGCCATCGCCGAAACCATCGCGGCGCAAAACAGCGACCTCCTCGACGCCTCGCTCAGCCTGCACGTCTCCGGCTGCGCCAAAGGCTGCGCGCATCCCGGCTTGGCCGCCCTCACACTGGTCGGCGACGAAAACGGAGCCGGACTTGTCGTTGGCGGGACGGCAAAGGCTCTTCCTGCCGGATACAGGCCGGGCTATGACGCCGCGCGCGGCATAAGCGGCATCCTTGCAGCGATCCGCGCGCAACGACATCGAGGCGAAACCGCCGCCGCTTGCCTCACAAGGCTTGGCGCGGCCGGCATCGCCGAAATTTACCGACAGGAATGAGCATGGCGGCCTACGACTACATCCACGACGGCACGGCGATCTATGAGCGCTCCTTCGCCATCATCCGCGCCGAGGCCGACCTGTCGCGCTTCTCGGACGCCGAGGCCGATGTTGCGATCCGCATGATCCATGCCTGCGGCCAGGTCGAGGCCGCCAGCCATTTCGTCTTCTCCGGCGATTTCGTTGGCGCCGCGCGCACCGCTTTGGCCGCCGGCGCGCCGATCTTCTGCGACGCCGAGATGGTTTCGCATGGGGTGACCCGCGCCCGCCTGCCGGCCGGCAACGAGGTGATCTGCACGCTGCGCGATCCGCGTACGCATGAGATCGCGAAAGAAATCGGCAACACCCGCTCGGCCGCAGCAATCGACCTCTGGGGCGAGCGCATCGCCGGCTCGGTCGTCGCCATCGGCAACGCGCCAACGGCGCTCTTCTATCTGCTGGAAAAACTGCGCGACGGCGCGCCGAAGCCGAAGGCGATCATCGGCATGCCAGTCGGCTTCGTGGGGGCCGCCGAATCGAAGGACGCGCTGGCCGAGAATTCCTATGGCGTGCCCTACGCCATCGTGCGCGGCAGGCTGGGCGGCAGCGCCATGACCGCCGCAGCCCTCAACGCATTGGCGAGGCCCGGCCTGTGAACGCGATTGTAAAAGGCCGCCTCGTCGGCGTCGGCACCGGTCCCGGCGATCCCGAGCTACTGACGCTCAAGGCTGCGCGGGCATTGGCAGAGGCCGACGTCGTCGCCTATTTCGCCAAGCGCGGCAACAACAGCAATGCGCGCGCCATCGTCGAGGCCCGCTTCCGGCCGGACATGATCGAGCTGCCGCTGCTCTATCCGGTGACGACGGAGATCGACAAGGATCACGACGACTATCGCTCGCAGATCGCCGATTTCTACGAGCAGTCGGCGGAGGCGGTCGCAGAGCATCTTGCCGCCGGCAGGATGGTGGCCGTGCTGTCGGAAGGCGACCCACTGTTCTACGGCTCCTACATGCACCTGCACGTGCGTCTCGCGCATCGCTTCCCGACCGAGGTCATTCCCGGCGTCACCGCCATGTCCGGCTGCTGGTCGGCGACCGGCCTGCCTATCGTCCAGGGCGACGACGTGCTGACTGTCCTGCCAGGCACGATGAGCGAGTTCGAGCTGACGCGGCGGCTGGCCGACACCGACGCAGCGGTGATCATGAAGGTCGGCCGCAACCTGCCGAAAATCCGCCGCGCGCTGCAGGCGACCGGCAAGCTTGCCAAAGCCGTCTATGTCGAGCGCGGCACCATGCCGGGCAGCGTCTCGATGCGGCTAGCCGACAAGCCGGACGACAAGGCCCCCTATTTCGCCATCGTGCTGGTCGCCGGCTGGTCCGCCCGTCCCGGTGCTGCCGGAGCCAAGGCATGAGCGGCCGCCTTACCGTCATCGGCCTCGGCCCCGGCAACGCCGATCAGGTTACGCCGGAAGCGAGCCGCGCCGTGTCCGAGGCCAAGTTCTTCTACGGCTACAAGCCCTATGTCGACCGCCTCGAGCTGAGGCCGGACCAGACCCGCATCGCATCCGACAACCGGGAGGAGCTTGCCCGCTCCAACGAAGCGCTGGCCAAGGCCGCCGAGGGCCATGACGTCGCCGTCGTCTCCGGCGGCGACCCCGGCGTCTTCGCCATGGCAGCCGCCGTCTGCGAGGCGATCGAGGCCGGTCCGACGGAATGGCGCGCGATCGACCTTGCGGTCGTTCCCGGCGTCACCGCCATGCTTGCCGTCGCCGCCCGCATCGGCGCCCCGCTCGGCCACGACTTCTGCGCCATCTCGCTCTCCGACAATCTGAAGCCCTGGGATCTGATCGAGCTGCGCCTGCTGGCCGCCGCCGGCGCCGGCTTCGTCATCGCGCTCTACAACCCGATCAGCAAGGCGCGCCCCTGGCAGCTCGGCCGCGCCTTCGAATGCCTGAAGGCGATCCTGCCCGGCACCACCCCGGTCATCTTCGGCCGCGCCGCCGGCCGGCCGGACGAGCGTATCGACGTGCATCTGCTCGCCGATGCCGATGCGGAAAAGGCCGACATGGCCACCTGCATCATCATCGGCTCGCCGGAAACCAGGATCATTCGGCGCGGTGACAAGCCGTCGCTGGTCTACACGCCACGCTCGGCAACGGGCTCGAAAAGATGATCGACCTTGGCGGCCAGCTGATCGACGGCGTCGGCCGATGGAACGTCGGGTACGGACGGCCGACGGACCATGATCACATCGATGCCGAGCGCCCGCGCCGCGGCGATCTTGCCGTAGGTCGCCTCGCCGCCGCTGTTCTTGGACACGATGGCCTCGATCCCGTGGCTTTCGAGCAACGCGCGTTCGTCCGCTTCCGGAAACGGTCCGCGCGCCAGCAGATAGATCGCGTCGGGCACAGCCAGCTTCGGCTCGACCGGGTCGACGCTGCGAATGAGATAGTGGTGCTGGGGCGCGGCCTCGAAGGCGCCGGCCTCCTGCCTGCCGATCGCCAGGAAGACCCGGCGCGGCGCCGTGCCGAGCGCCGTTGCCGCCTCCGCCACGCTGTCGACCAG
>NZ_RZOS01000030.1:0-27755 GCF_004022605.1 Mesorhizobium sp. M4B.F.Ca.ET.089.01.1.1 | reverse complement strand
GTTCAGCGTCGAGTGGAAGCGGCTTTCAGGCACGTAGATGGTGCAGCCGGGGCCGACCTTCGCGACCACCGGATTGCCTTCTTCGTCTTCGACCATCTGCTCGCCATGGCCGGAGATGACGAAGATGATTTCTTCGGCGCCGGGATGGTTGTGGCGGGTGTGGCCCTTGCCGGAGGGCAGGTCGACGACGCCGCCGGAAAAACGCTCGGCGCCGTTCACTTCGGGCGCGACCGTCAGGGCCAGCCTGCCCCAGTCGAAGCCGAAGGCGCTGACGTCCTTCGGATACACGAACACCTTGCTCTTGTCGGTCATCGTCTCATCCCTTCTTTTTCTTAATGGTCGCCTTGCCGCGGCCGACCGCGACCGCCTTGAAATCCGCCGTCTGTTTGGCAATTGCTGCCTCCGCCGGCAGCCGTTCCATCGAGCTTGCGCCATAGAAGCCATGCAGCCCTTCGCAGCGCTCGAGGATGTAGCGGGCATCGTCCGGCATCGAGATCGGCCCGCCATGGCAAAGCAGGATGACGTCCTTGCGCACCGAGCGCGCGGCCGCCGCGATGGCATCGATCTCCTTCACACAGTCGTCGAGCGACTTCGCCGAAGTGGCGCCGATCGAACCGCCCGTCGTCACGCCCATATGGGCGACGACGATGTCGGCGCCGGCTTTGGTCATGGCACGCGCCTCGTCCGGGTTGAAGACGTAGGGCGTGGTCAGGAGGTCGAGCTTGTGCGCTTCGGCGATCATGTCCACCTCGAGCCCGAAACCCATGCCGGTTTCCTCGAAGCTTTGCCGCATGGTGCCGTCGAACAGGCCGATGGTGGGGAAGTTCTGCACGCCGGAAAAGCCCATCGTCTTCAGTTCGGCCAGGAACAGCGGCATGATGACGAACGGATCGGTGCCGTTGACGCCGGCCAGCACCGGAGTCTTCCTCACCACCGGCAGCACCTCGTAGGCCATCTCCTTGACGATCTCGTTGGCATTGCCATAGGCGAGCAGGCCGGCGGCCGAACCACGCCCGGCCATGCGGTAGCGGCCGGAATTGTAGATGATGATGAGGTCGATGCCGCCGGCTTCCTCGGCCTTGGCCGACAGGCCGGTGCCGGCGCCGCCGCCGACGATCGGCACGCCGTCGGCGATCATCTTGCGGAATTTCTCCAGGATTTTCTTGCGCTGAATGGCGGCCATGCGTCCGGGTCTCACTTCTTGGCGATATCGAGGAAGGCCGCGGTCGCGGCCCTGGCGAATTCGGGATCGTTGATATGCAGCGGCAGGCGCGTCACGTGCCGCGTCGCGTTGGGGCGGATCGAACGCTCGACGGCATCGAACAGCGCCGCGTCGGCTTCCGGGTCGAAGAAGGCGCCGCCTTCGATGTCGAGCGCCGAGACGCCCTTTTCCGGAATCAGGAAGTGGAGCGGACCCTCGCAGCGGCTCAGTCTTTCGCCGATCCATGCGCCGATCGCGCGGCATTCGGCCGGCGTCGTGCGCATCAGCGTCACGTTGGAATTGTGCTCATAGAACAGGCGCCCGCGATAGCGCTCCGGAATGGTCGGCGGCGCCCAGAAGTTGACCATGTCGAGCGCGCCGACCGAGCCGACATAAGGCAGCTTCGTGCGAGCGACGGCGCCGAAGCGATCCTCCGTCGCCGGCAGCACGCCGCCGAACAGCAGGTCGCAAACCTCCGTCGTGGTCATGTCGAGGAGACCGGCGAGCAGCCTCGAATCGGCGAGCTTCTCCATGGTGCGGCCGCCGGTGCCGGTGGCGTGGAAGACCATGCAGTCATAGCTGGCGCGCAGCTCGTCGGCGATCGCGGTCACGCAAGGCGTGGTCACGCCGAACATGGTAAGCCCCAGCGACGGCTTGCCGTCGGAGGCGGGCGCGGGGTTTGCAGCCATGCCCGAGATCGCCTGGGCGGCATTGTGCAGCACGACGCGCGACAGCCGGTTGAGACCGGCCATGTCGGTCACCGACGGCATCATGACGATGTCGGAGACGTCGACGTAAGGCGCGGTGTCGCCGGAGGCAAGCGTCGAGACCATGATCTTGGGCAGGCCGAGCGGCAGCGCGCGCATGCCAGAGGTGACGATCGAGGTGCCGCCGCCGCCGCCAATGCCGATCATTGCGGATATATCGCTGCGCGACTGGACGAAGCGGGTGAAGGCGGCGGCCATCGCGGCGACCGACCTGCCGCGGTCGTCGATGCCGAGCACGGCGTTGCGGCCTTGGGGATGGTGGTCGGCGACCTCCTCGGCCGTGACATCGACCGGGACGGCGGCGGCGCGCGTTCCGACGTCGACGCGGGTCACAGCGGCGCCCGTGGCGGCGATCGCGTCCGCCAGGAAGGCGAGTTCCTCGCCCTTGGTGTCGGCGGTGCCGACCACGTAGATGCGCTTCATTGCATTTCCCCGCTCCCTGGCGTTGTCGCCCGCCGCTTCTTGCCGGCCGTCAAGACCATTGCAATTTTTTGAGACGCGCGTATCGTATTGACATGGATGTCTCACGTCAACAAGCCGCGCCGAACGACGACACCGGACAGGGGGCAGGTCGCGCGGCCGAGCGCGGCGCGCGCGCCCGCACCAGGCGGCTTATGCTGGAGACGGCAACCAGGCTGATGCAGGCCGGCGCGACGCCTTCCGTCAGCGAGGTGGCGGAGGCGGCCGAAGTGTCGCGAGCGACCGCCTATCGCTATTTCCCAAGTCAGGCGGCCCTGGTGCAGGCAGTGGTCGACGAGGGGCTTGGCCCGATCCTCACCTGGAAATCCACTTCCGACGATGCGGAGCGTCGGGTCGCCGAACTCTTCGCCGACGCCATGCCGCGCATCGAGGCCTTCGAGGCGACGTTCAAGGCGGCGCTGAAACTGTCGCTCGATCAATGGGCCAGGCGGCAGGCCGGCACGCTGGGCAGCGAGCCCGCGTTCACGCGCGGCCATCGCGTCGACCTGCTGAAGGACGCGATCGCGCCGCTCAAGGGTCAGTTGCCGCCGCGCGAATTCAAGCGTCTGGCGCAGGCGCTGTCGCTGATGTTCGGCGTCGAGGTGCTGATCGTGCTGAAGGACATATGGGGGCTGGACAGCCGACGGATGATGGCGGTCGCGCAATGGGCGGCGGGCGCGCTGGTGCGGGCTGCCCTGGCGGAATCGGAAGGTGGCGGCGGGTCGGCGGTAATGGCCAAATAAAGCAAATCTGGTTGGACCAGATGGCGTGACCAGTTGTGCATAATAGGCCCGATGAGGTGACCGGAACAAGGTGCATACGTATCAAGGAGTAGGAAAATTAAGGGAAAACAGGCAGATACCGCTGCAAATGGCTTGTCCGGCGATTCTTGATCGCTCAAGAAAGGGCTTGACGTCCGTCCGAAATTGGTAATACCAGATCAGAATAGTCGAAGCGGATCGAAAGTGAAGGTGGCGATCCATTTTCGGCCGGGCGAGGAGGCCCAAACCGGAAAGTGCCATCACGGGAGGAACTACCAGGGCCGGCCTCGTTGGCGGCTCGCATGACACGGTAGAATGCGCACAAGGGAGGAAACATTATGCGCAAGTTAGTGACCAGCGTGCTTGCTGGTATCGGCCTGACGCTTGCCTGCGGAACGTCCGTCTACGCGCAGGAAAAGGAACTCACCATCTTCTGGGCGGAATGGGATCCGGCCAACTATCTGCAGGAACTCGTCAACGACTATACAGCCGAGACCGGCGTGAAGGTCACGGTGCAGACGACGCCATGGCCGGATTTCCAGACCAAGGCTTTCACCGAGTTCAACGCGCATGGCGACGCGTACGACATGGTGGTCGGCGACTCGCAATGGCTCGGCGCCGGTTCGACGCAAGGCCACTATGTCGACCTCACCGACTTCTTCAACAAGCACAAGCTTGGCGACGTGATGGCGCCCGCCACAGTCAAGTACTATGCCGAATACCCTGGCGGCTCCGGCAAATACTGGGCGATCCCGCTCGAAGGCGATGCGATTGGCTGGTCCTATCGCAAGGACTGGTTCGAGGATCCGAAGGAGAAGGAAGCCTTCAAGGCGAAGTACAATTACGACCTCGACGTGCCGAAGACGTATGCGCAGCTGCGCGACATCGCCGAGTTCTTCCACCGTCCGGACCAGAAGCGGTACGGCGTCGCCATCTACACCGACAATTCCTATGACGCGATGGCGATGGGCGTCGAAAGCGCAATCTTCAGCTATGGCGGCGACCTCGGCGACTACGCAACCTACAAGGTCGACGGCATCACCAATTCGAAGGAGGCCGCCGCAGGCCTCGACATGTACAAGGAACTCTACAAGTTCACGCCTCCGGGTTGGGGCAAGACCTTCTTCGTGGAAGACAACCAGGCGATCACCGGCGGCCTCGCCGCGATGAGCATGAACTTCTTCGCCTTCTTCCCGCCGCTGGTAAACAAGGCCACCAACCCATTCGCCGACGCGACCGGCTTCTTCGCCAATCCGGCCGGCCCGGACGGCAAGCGCTTCGCCGCTCTCGGTGGCCAGGGAATTTCAATCGTCTCGTACTCGAAGAACCAGGAAGAGGCGACGAAGTTCCTGGAGTGGTTCATCAAGGACGAGACCCAGAAGAAGTGGGCCGACCTCGGTGGCTACACCTGCAGCCAGGCCGTGCTGAAATCGGAAGCGTTCCAGAACGCCACGCCTTACAACAAGGCGTTCTATGACACGATGTTCATGGTCAAGGATTTCTGGGCGACACCGGAATACGCCGAGGTGCTCGATCAGCTGAACCAGAACATCTATCCGTTCGTGGTCGGCGGCAAAGGCACCGCCCAGGAAGCGCTCGACAAGACCGCCGCCGAATGGAAGGCGACGTTCACCAAGTACAATCGCTACAAGTAAGCATCACATTCAGAATGCCGGAGGAGGGTTTTCCCCTCCGGCATTCCTGTTTCAGGGAGACGCTCGTTGGCTTCGGTAGCCCTCACACATCTCGATCCTGCCTCAAGGGCCGCCGCGCGCGGCTGGTCGGATCTGACCATCCGCAATCTGTTCATCATCCCGACGCTGGTGTTCCTGATCGTCTTCAACATCTTCCCGCTGATCTATTCGCTTGGCTATTCCTTCACCAACTTCGCGGCCAACCGGAGCGAGCCCTGGCAGTTCGTCGGCCTGCAGAATTACCGTGAGCTGCTCAGCGACGATCACATCTGGTCGAATTTCATCATCACGGCGAAATACGTCATCGTTTCGGTGGCCGGCCAGATGATCGTTGGCTTCGGCCTGGCGCTGCTGCTCAACCGCAGCTTTCCGATGAAAGGCCTGATCACCACGCTGCTGCTGTTGCCGATGATGATGTCGGCCGCGGTCGTCGGCCTGTTCTGGCAACTGCTCTACAGCCCGTCCTGGGGCCCGATCAACTACGTCTTCGGCCTCGGCGATTTCGCCTGGCTGTCCAACCCGGACAGCGCGCTCTACGCCGTCGCGATCACCGATATCTGGATGTGGTCGCCCTTCGTCATGCTGCTTTCGCTGGCCGGCCTGTCGGCCGTGCCGCAGCATCTCTACGAGGCCGCGGCGATCGACCGCGCCGGCTGGTGGTACACCTTCACCCGCATCACCTTGCCGCTGGTCTCGCCGATCCTTTTGATCGCGCTGATCTTCCGCACCATGGAAGCCTTCAAGACCTTCGACATCGCCTACACGATGACGACCCAGCCGACCGCCGAACTGATTGCGATCCGGCTCTACAAGCAGGCGTTCCAGCAGTGGGATACCGGCAAGTCCTGCGCGCTGGCCTACATCGTGCTGATCATGGTGCTGGCCATCACCAACCTCTACGTGAAGTACCTCAACAAGGTGAAGGAGCGCTGAGATGGCCGCCGTCCGCACTTCTTCCGAGGTCGCCCTCAACCGCGCAGCAATCGTCGCGGTGCTGGTCGCGACGCTGATCTTCCTCGCGCCGATCTACTGGATCGCCTCCACCGCGTTCAAGCCGAAGGAACTGGCGGTCAGCGTGCCGCCCACCGTCCTTTTCCAGCCGGAAGTCACGCCCTTCATCCGTCTGTTCACCAAGCGCGTGCAGATGCAGAAGCCGGTCGACCCGCAAGTCTACGAAGCCGCGCCCTGGTGGGAGAAGCGCATCTATGACGGCGGCGAGCGGGTGCTGAAGGTCGGCAAGGACGTGCAGCTTTCGCAGTATCCCAACCGCTTCATGAACAGCCTGATCGTGGCGGTCATCAGCACGGTGCTCGCCGTCGGGATGGGAACCTTCACCGCCTACGGCTTCTCGCGCTTCAAGGTCGCGGGCGAGGCTGACCTTCTCTTCTTCATCCTGTCGACGCGCATGCTGCCGCCGGTCGTCGTGGCGATCCCGATGTTCCTGATGTACCGGATGGTCGGCCTCAACGACTCGCATATCGGCCTGATCATCCTCTACGTCGCCTTCAACCTGTCCTTCTCGGTCTGGCTGATGAAGGGCTTCATGGACGAGATCCCGAAGGAGTACGAGGAGGCTGCGCTGGTCGACGGCTACACGCGCATGCAGGCCTTCTTCAAGATCGTGCTGCCGGAAGCGGCGACCGGCATTGCCGCCACCGCGGTGTTCTGCTTCATCACCGCCTGGAACGAGTACGCCTTCGCGCTGATCATGACCAACCGGCGCGCCCAGACCGCGCCGCCGTTCATTCCCAGCCAGATCGGCTCCGGCCTGCCGGACTGGACGACGATCGCGGCGGGCACGTTCCTGTTCCTGCTGCCTGTCGCGATCTTCACCTTCCTGCTGCGCAACCACCTGCTTCGCGGCGTGACTTTCGGAGCGATCCGCAAATGAGCTTTCGCGCGGTCAACGAGAAGTACCTTTTGCCGGCCTCGCAGATCCTCATGGTGCTGGGCATCATCGCGCTCTGCCAGCCATGGAGCCTCAGCCTGCATTCCTATGGCGTGACGATCATCCTGATCGGGCTGATCGGCTTCAACATCACGTCGAAGATAGCGCCGGAGCGCCCGGAGGAAACCGGCGCCGCAATGCACGAGGGGGCCCGGCAGTGACACAGATCGAACTTCGCGGCATCGAGAAATTCTTCGGTGCCGTCCAGGTCATCCACAATCTGAATCTGGCCATCGCCGACAACGAGTTCATCGTGCTGCTCGGCCAGTCGGGCTGCGGCAAGACGACGACGCTGCGCGCGATAGCGGGGCTCGAGACGATCGACCAGGGCGACATCCTGATCGACGGCAAGGCGGTGCAGCACCTGAAGGCGGCCGACCGCGACATCGCCATGGTGTTCCAGTCGTTTTCGCTCTACCCGCATATGACGGTGTTCGAGAACATCGCCTTTCCGTTGCGCGCGACGCGCATGGACAGCGGCGAGGTCGACAAGTCGGTTCGCGAGGTCGCCCGGGTCCTGCGCATCACCGAGCTGCTCGGCAAGAAGCCGTCGGCGCTGTCCGGCGGTGACATGCAGCGCGTGGCGATCGGCCGCGCGCTGGTGCGGCGTCCAAAGGCGATGCTGATGGACGAGCCGATCGGCGCGCTCGACGCCAAGCTGCGCGAGGAGATGCGGGCCGAGATCAAACGGCTGCACATCAAGCAGGGTTCGACCACGATCTATGTCACCCACGACCAGATCGAGGCGATGAGCCTCGCCGACCGTATCGTCATCATGCATGAGGGCTTCATCCAGCAGGTCGGCACGCCGGACGAGGTCTATTCGCATCCGGCCAATTTGTTCGTCGCCCAATTCGTCGGCAGTCCGGTGATGAACATCACCGAGGCCAGCGTTGCCGAAGCGGCCAGCCTCGCCACCGTCACGGTCGGCGATGCGCCCGCGGGGTTCGAGTTCCCGAGCGCGCTCTTGTCGAAGCTCAATGGCCACGCTGCCAATGGCGGCCTGACGCTGGGTATCCGGCCCGAAGGCGTGCTCGTCCGGCGCGAGGCCGCGCCGGGCTACTTGCCGGTGGAGGCGCATATCATCGAGCCACTCGGCTCCTTCGACATTGTCGACCTCAAGGTCGGCTCCAAGATGCTGCGCGCCCGCACCAAGGCCGGCTACGTCGCTGGTCCCGGCGAGAAGGTGCATGTCCGCATCGATCCCGAGCAGGCGCATTTCTTCGATACGGCAAGCGGCAAGTCATTGGGGGTGAGGCTGTAATGGCCCATATCGAACTGAAGAACATCACCAAGAAGTTCGGTGGCCACACCGCGCTGACGAGCCTCAACCTCGAAATCGCCGACGGCGAGTTCTTCGTGCTGCTCGGCGAGACCGGCGCCGGCAAGACGACGACGCTGCGGCTCATTGCCGGGCTCGAGAAGCCGACCGAAGGCCAGGTTTTCATCGACGGCGTCGATGTCGCCGACTGGGGTGCGGCCGAGCGCGACGTGGCGCTGGTGCTGCAGCAATATTCGCTCTACCCGCGCTACACGGTGCGCGAGAACCTCGAATTCCCGTTGAAGCCGAAGATCCGCCGGCTGCCGGACGCCGAGATCAAGGATCGTGTCGCCCGCGCCGCCCGCACCCTCCGGATCGAGCATCTGCTCGACCGCAAGACCGACCGGCTGTCCGGCGGCGAGATGCAGCGCGTCTCGATCGGCCGGGCCATCGTGCGCAAGCCGCGCGTGTTCCTGATGGACGAGCCGCTGTCGGCGCTCGACGCAAAGCTGCGCGAGGCGCTGCGCACGGAACTGAAGAACCTGCAGATGCAGCTCGGCGCCACCTTCCTGTTCGTCACCCACGACCAGATCGAGGCGATGTCGATGGGCGACAAGGTCGGCGTGCTCAATCATGGCCGCATCGTCCAGACCGGCACGCCGCAGGAGATCTACAACAACCCGCGCGACACCTATGTGGCGAGCTTCGTCGGCTCGCCGCCGATGAATCTAATCGACGGCAAGCTCGTCGACAATCGCGCGGTGATGGCGCCGATGAATTTCGAACTGCCGCTTTCAGGAGCCGGCAATGCGGCCGACGGTCGTCCGCTCGTCTTCGGCATTCGTCCGGAGGATGTCTATCTGGAGAGCGGCGCGCCGGTGGAGGCCCACGTCCACGATGTCGAAAACCACGGCGTCGAGAAGATCCTGACGCTCAGGGTCGGGGACACCATGCTGCGCGCCACGGTGCCGGCGAGAACCGATGTCGAGATCGAGCAGCCGGTGCGCTTCGCCTGGAACCCGGACAAGGTGGTGCTGTTCGACAAGGGCAGCGGGGTCAGCCTGCGGCACGCCAGCTAGCTTGACGGTTTTCAAGCAACCGGGGCTGGCAGGCGCATCGCCTGGCTACTTCGGCAGATAGGTCTCGTAGGGCGTGTCGTTGATCAGCAGGATCACGCACTCCGTGTCCGACAGGCAGGCATCGTCATGCATCTCATTGGCCTTCTGGGTCCAGTAGGACCCTGGCGGCAACTCGACCTTGGTCGCCTCGCCGCCATCCATTTGCCAGTGTGCCCACAGCCCCTGAATGACCACGGCGCGATAGTCCGCGGTATGCGCGTGGACAGGCGCGCGCCAGTTGCCGGGAACTTTGAGCAAGGTTCCCGCCGGGCCCTTTGCACGCTCGCCCCATAGCGGGCCGAGGCGCTGCGGCTGGTCAGGCGCCTCGACAGCGTAAGGGATCTTGCTCGCCGGCAGGTAGCTGTCTTCGAGGGCGAATGCCCGGCCCGGAAAGACGGAGAGCGCGGCGAGCGCAAGCAAGGCTGGGTGATTGGCCATGGCGGGTTCCTCCGCCGGCCAGCTTAAGCTGCCCCCGCCGGCGGGGAATGACGCTGCGTCCAAAACACTTGGCAATTCCTCCAGGCGACAGGAGCCGACCCGCGTTCAGGCGACCGGGCTGTCGTCGCCGTCGCCGGTGTTGCGCAGATGGCTCGGCGCCACGCCCATGACGCGCTTGAAGGCGCGGCTGAAGGACGCCTCGGAATCATAGCCCAGCCTGCTCGCGGCCACCGAAACCCGCATGCCGTCGCGGGCCAGCCATTGCCGCGCCTGGTGCATGCGAACGCTGAGCACATATTTGGCCGGCGTCTCGCCGACCACGGTGGCGAAGCGCTGGGCGAAGGCGGAACGCGAGGCTCCCATCATCCGCGCCAGCGACTCGACCGTCCAGTCGCGGTCCGGGTTCAGGTGGATGGCGGCAAGCACCTTGCCGACATCGGGATTGCGGACGGCGGCGATCCAGCCGGTGGCGTCGCCGCAGCCGTTCTCCACCCACGAGCGGATGATGGTGGCGGCCAGCACATCGGCGAGGCGCGCCAGGATGCCGCCGGAACCGACCCGGTCCATCGTCACCTCGCCGGCCATCGCATCGAGCAGGTGCTGGATGCCGGGCGCGTTCGCCATCAGCTTATGCGCCTGCATCAGGTCCGGCATCATGTCGAGCAGCGGATGCGAGCCGTCGAGGTTGAAATGCATGCTGCCGCAGAACAGCAGGGTCTTGCAGCCATCGCAGCCATTGGAGACGTCGTAGATGTTCTCGCAAACCGGCTCGATGCTGTAGCGGCCGATCGGCACGGCAGGCACGCCCGGCGCGCTGGCCAGAACGTGCTCGTCGCCGCGCGGGATCAATAGCGCGTCGCCGACCGACAGCTCGATCCATTCCTTCGCCGGCGAGAACAGCCAGCATCCCTGCTGGCCGATGAAGTGGAAGCGCGCCGCCTTCTGCGCGGGGAAGGATACCGCCCAGGGTTCCCCCAACACGCAGCGGCCATAGTCGACGCCATCGAGGCGCAGCCCGCGCAGCATGTCGGTCAAGGGATCGCCGGAAGCCGGCAGTGCGGTTTTGGACGAATTGTAATTCATTTCGGCGTTTCTAGCATGGAAACTCCATCTGGTCACTTCCTATGTTGCATTGCAGCCAAATATTGCGCCGCAAACAAATCGGACTGACGGAGCGCGCCCGCCACGCATGTAACGGGTGGAGGCCGAGCCGGTCATTTCCCAAGTGGCGCGCAAACAGATCGGAGATCTTGCCATGACCGAACCCGCCACGGGCGTCATCGACGCCGCTGTTCTGGACAGCCCCGACTCTCAAGAACAATCTGAGCCTGCCTGGGGCGCGGTGGTGTCGCTGGCGCTGGGCGTGTTCGGCCTGGTGACGGCGGAATTCCTGCCGGCCAGCCTGCTGACGCGACTGGCGCAGGACCTCGGCGTCAGCGAGGGCGCTGCCGGGCAAGCGGTGACGGCGACGGCGGTGGTCGGCGCGATCGCGGCGCCGACCATGGCCATCGTCACCAAGCGGCTCGACCGCCGGCTGGTGATGTGGATGCTGACGGTTCTGCTCATCGTCTCCAATCTGCTCGCAGCCTTTGCTTCCTCGCTGACCATGCTGCTTCTGGCCCGGGTGGTTCTCGGCGTCGCGCTCGGCGGCTTCTGGTCGATGTCGGCGGCGATGGCGCTCAGGCTCGTGCCGATGCGGCTGATGCCGCGCGCCATGTCGATCATCCTCACCGGCGTTTCGGTCGCCACCGTCACCGCCGCGCCGGTCGGCGCCTATGTCGGCGACGTCTGGGGCTGGCGCACCGCCTTCATGATCGCGGCCGTCGTCGGCGCACTGGCGCTCTTGGTGCAGCTTGCCACCATCCCGCGGCTGCCGCCGGCCGGCGTGGCCAGCGTGCGCACCTTGCTGGAGGTCTTGAAGCGGCCGATGATCAGGGCGGCGCTGCTGGTCGTGCTGTTGGTCGCCTCGGGTCACTTTGCCGGCTTCACCTATGTGCGCCCGTATCTGGAAGTGGTTCCGGTGCTGCCGATCGAGACGATCTCGCTGGTGCTGCTCGGCTACGGCATCGGCGGCTTCTTCGGCAACTTCGCCGGCGGCTTCATGGCCGAGCGCAACCTGAAGGCCGCGGTCGCCCTGGCGCCGTTGCTGATTGCCCTGTCGGCGCTGGTGCTGCTGACGCTTGGCGCATCGCCGGTGACGGCGGCGATCGCCGTCGCCGCCTGGGGCTTCGCCTTCGGCGCGGTGCCGGTCGGGCTGCAGACCTGGCTGGTGCGCGCGGCGCCAGACGAGGCCGAAAGCGCCGGCGGGCTGATGGTCGCCACGTTCCAGGTGGCGATCGCGCTCGGCGCCGTCTTCGGCGGCCTGCTGGTCGACCATGCCGGCGTCGCCAGCGCCTTCGCCTATTGCGGCATCGCAACGCTGCTGGCCGCCCTGGTGGCGGTGCTGATGGGGCCGAAGCGCGCCGGCTAGCCGGCCGCCGCGGCGATCATCCTACATCGGCCCGGCAGCCGTCCGGGCCGATGTCGCCGTGATCGCCGCCACGAAGCGCTTCAGGCTGTGCTCGACATAGGCGGTCAGCTCCATTTCGGGATCGAAGCTCCACCACAGCAGCGAGCCCTGCCAGTGCGACGCCATCAGCAGGCCGATGTCCTGGGGCATGCCCGGTATACCTGCGAAACAGTCGACGAGCACCTTGCTCAGCGCCGCTTTCCAGGCGGCGCCGCGCGCCCGCAGCACGGGATCGCGCAGGTCCTCGCGCAGCACCAGCAAACCTTCGGCATAGGATTCGATGTCGCCATAGCCGCTGGATAGACCACCCAACAACTGGATCGCGCCGGCCGGGGTCCTCGGCGTCGAGGCGGACAGCGCTTCGGTTTTCTGGTCGAGCCCATCCCAGGCATAAAGCAGCGTGCGTTGCTTCAGCTGCGCCTTGCTCCCGAAGCGCTGCACCAGCGTCGACCCCGATAGGCCGCATGCCCGCGCCAGCCGCTCGAAGGTCAGCGCCTCCGGGCCTTCGGCGTGCATCAGCCGGTAGGCGACCTCCAGCACCTGCTCGTCGGGTTGCGTTTTCGGCCGGGTCATCTTGACATCCATTTATAAACGAATGATCATTTATAAATGAGGAGCGCGGCAAGCGCCAGCCCTCGTTGTGGTGTTTTGGTTCGGGAGGTTTCGATGATGCTTGAAGGGAAGGTCGCCCTTGTCGCCGGCGCAACGCGCGGTGCCGGCCGTGGCATCGCGGTCGAGCTCGGCGCCGCCGGCGCCACCGTCTATGTCACCGGGCGCACGACGCGGACGCAGCAGTCGCCCTATGGCCGTCCGGAGACGATCGAGGAAACGGCTGAGCTGGTCACGGCGCAAGGCGGCAAGGGCATTGCCGTCCAGGTCGATCATCTGATTGCCGACGATGTGCGCGGACTGGTCGAGCGTATCCGTGCCGAGCAGGGCCGTCTCGATGTCCTGGTCAACGACCTGTGGGGCGGCGAAAGGCTGTTCGAATGGAACAAGCCGGTCTGGGACCATGATCTCGAGAACGGCTTGCGCCTGCTGCGCCTCGCCATCGACACGCATCTGATCACCGCGCACCACGCGCTGCCGCTGATGATCGAGCGGCCGGGCGGGCTGCATGTCGAAGTCACCGACGGCACGGCCGAATACAATGCCGACCACTACCGGCTGTCGCCGTTCTACGACCTCGCCAAGGTGGCGGCGACGCGCATGGCATGGGCGCACGCCAAGGACCTCGCGCCACATGGCGCCACGTCGGTCTCGCTGACGCCCGGCTGGCTGCGTTCCGAAATGATGCTGGAGGCCTTCGGCGTCAGCGAGGCGAACTGGCGCGACGCGACCGCCAAGGTAGCGCATTTCGTCATTTCCGAGACGCCGCGCTTCGTCGGCCGCGCCATCGCGGCGCTGGCCGCGGATCCGGAGCGGTCGCGCTGGAACGGGCAGTCGCTGTCCAGCGGCGGGCTGGCGCAGGTCTATGGCTTCACCGATCTCGATGGTTCGCGCCCGGATGCCTGGCGCTATGTCCCGGAGGTCCAGGATGCCGGCAAGCCGGCCGATGCGACCGGGTATCGCTAGAATTGCGCTAGGCCGAGCGACCGTCGAAGTCGAAGATCTGGACCGCGGCAAGGTCGATGCCGTCGAGGCAATTGATGTTGACATAGGCGCTGCGTTCGCTGCCGTCGCCGACGTCCTCGGCGAAGGGATGGATGCCGCAGGAGCGGCAGAAGCGATGGGCGATGGCGCCCTTGCCAAAGGTGTAGCGGCCGAGGTCGTCGCCCCAGGCGAGCAGCCGCAGGTTCCGATGCGGCACCGCCCAGAGCAATGCAGCCTTGCGGGCGCAGATCGAGCAGTTGCAGCGCACGACCCCGCCGATCTCGCCCTCGACCTCGTACGCCACCTTGCCGCAGTGGCAGCCGCCTTTGTAGAGCATCGTTGCTTCTCTCCCTTCGGCCCGGCAGTGCAAATATGCCTGATCCAACTTGTTGGAGCATGATCTTTCCGAAAACCGGTTCCCGCTTTTCGGGATCATGCTCTAAAGACGTTGCAGCCTTGCGGAGTCCGACACCGAACATGCACCCAGTCCGCGATCATCTCGAAATTCTGCTGTCGCGTCTGGCGGCCCGCGCGAGCAACGAGAGCGTGTTCGTGCGGCTCTACCCGGAAGCAGCGCGAGCCGCCGCCGACGCCAGTGATGCGCGGCGGAAGGCCGGCGTGACGCTCGGGCCGCTCGATGGCACGATCGTCTCGATCAAGGATCTGTTCGACGTCGCCGGCGAGCCGACCACGGCCGGCTCGCTGATGCTCAGGACAGCGGCCCCCGCCTTGCGCGATGCCGCGATCGTCGGCCGGCTGCGCCAGGCCGGCGCGGTCATCCTCGGCAAGACCAACATGGCCGAATTCGCCTTCACCGCGATCGGCGACAACCAGCACTACGGCACGCCCGGCAATGCTACCGACGCCAGCCTGATACCGGGCGGCTCGTCCTCGGGCGCCGGGGTGTCGGTGGGTGAAGGCACCTGCGACATCGCCATCGGCTCCGACACCGGCGGTTCGGTGCGCATACCGGCATCGCTGAATGGCGTGGTGGGTTTCAAGCCCACGGCGCGGCGCGTACCATTGGCCGGTGCCTATCCACTGTCCGCGACGCTGGATTCGATCGGGCCACTGGCGCTGAGTGTCGCCGCATGCGCCGTCGCCGACGCCGCGATGGCCGGCGAGGAGATGCCGCCCCTGCACCTGCCGTTGCCGCTTGCCGGTCTTCGTATCGGGATCCCGCGCGGCGTTCTTTTCGACGACACCGAAAGCGAGGTGGCGACCGCGTTCGATCGATGCCTGGGCAAGGTCGAGCAGGCCGGCGCGCGGATCGCGGACCTGTCGGTCGAGGACCTGCTTGCCGACATGCGCGCGGCGACCAGGCGCGCCACGATCGCGTCGATGGAGGGCGCCGAGGTCCATGCCGACTGGCTGGCGACGGGCGCATCCGTGCCGGTCGATCCGCATGTCAGTGGGCCGTTGTCGCGCGCCCTGGCTATCCCCGCATCGGTCTATATCCGGACACTACGCCGCCGCGCTGCGCTGGCCGCCGCGATGGACGAGCGCCTGGCCAGCGTCGACGTGCTGGGCCTGCCGACGACGCCGGTGACCGCGCCGACCATCGCTTCGATGGCAAGCGACGTGGCGTTGCGTGACCGGATCGAAGGCCTGCTGCTGCGCAACACCCAGGTCGCCAACCAGTTCGATCTCTGCGCGATCTCGCTGCCGATGCCTGGAACGGCGCGCCCGGCCGGGCTGATGCTGGTGGCGCGCAATGGCCAAGACCGCTATCTGCTGCGCGTCGCGGCAGAAGTGGAGCGGCTGCTCGGTTGATGACCGGCGCGCCGTGTCAGCGCGACGAACAGTGCCGGCGCTCGCTTGCCCTCGCGGCCCGTTCGATGCCGGTCGCGACCAGCGTCCGCACGATCTGCCGCTTGCCGTTGAAGGTCTGGGTCCTGGTCTCGATCGAGCCGGCAATCACGATCGTGCCGGCGTAGAGCTTGTCCTGGAGGTCGAGCGCCTTGTCTTCCTGCTGCAGGCCGTCGATGTCAATCACGACGCCCCTGATGATCTCGCCGGTGGCGAGCTCGAGCGCACTGTTGGAAGGGCAGGGCGCCGCGATGCAGCGCAGGCCGTTGTCGCAGAACACATAGCCATCCTGCCCGTCAGCCAAGGCCTGCACGGCCGTAGCGCAGAGGCTCGCGGCAAGAAGGGAAAGGCGGGCGATCGACATGGCGGCAATGTCCCCGTCGAATCCGTGAAAATTGAGGCGCCGCCGGTGACGAGCTACAGGTCGACCGGGAAGCGCCGCCGGTAGTGCGCGGTCACTTCCGGGTTGCGCAGATTGACCGGCAATTTGTTGGCGAGCACCAGCAGCGCTTCGCCGGCGGCGCCGACGCCCATGCGCATCATCGATTCCTCGGTGATCCCCGCCATGTGCGGGGTGACGATGACATTGTCGAAGCCGAAATAGGGATGGTTCGGCGGCAGCGGATGCGTTGCAAAGACATCGAGCGCGGCACCGCCGATGCTGCCCTTGCGCAAGGCCTCGATCAGCGCGTCGTCGTCGACCACCGGCCCGCGCGAGACATTGATCAGCAGCGCGTTGGGCTTCATGCGCGAAATGCGCTCGCGGCTGATCAGGCCGCGCGTCTCCGGTGTCAGCGGGCAGCAAAGCACGACGATGTCGCTCTGCTCGACCAGGGCGTCGATCGACAGGAAGCCGACCTTGTCGGGCGCCGGGCGCATGCTGCGCGTCGTCGCCACCACATTGAGTTCGAAGCCGTGGGCGGCGATATGGCCGACCGCCTGGCCGACCGCGCCGAGGCCGACAATGCCGATGGTCTTGCCGGCGAGCTCGGTGTTGGCGTTGGCGTGGTCGCGTCCGGCGAGCCAACCCTTGGCGCGCAGGTCGCGGTCGACCATGCGAAAACGCCGAAGCAAGGCCAGGGTCACGAACATGACGTGCTCGGCGACCGAGCGCGCATTGACCGCCGGCACGTTCGCCACAAGCACGCCGGCCGCTGTCGCCGCCTCGACCGGGATCATGTCCAGCCCGGCGCCATGCCGGATCGCGGCGCGCAGCTTCGCGGCGCCGTCGAAAAGCTCTGCCGGCAGCGGCGCACGGACGATGACGATATCGGCATCCTTCGCTTCGGCGGCAAGCGTCCTGCCATCGAGGGCGGAAGCGACGACCAGCCTGCCCGCCCCAGCCAGCATGGCGGAGGCGCGCGGATGCAGCGGATGCGTCGACAGGATTCTGGGCATGTGGCTCCCGTTTGTTTGCCGCATTTCCGCGACGCCAGGCGATGCCGCCTGGCTGCAAAATGCTCTAGGCCTTTTCGAGCGCCGGGCTCGTCGGCTCCGTCCCGCGGCCCTCGATCAGGCCTTTCCAATAGCTTTCGGCGCCCTGCAGATGGGCATTCATCAGCGCCTGGGCCAGGTTGCCGTCGCGGCGCAGCAGCGCCTCGTAGATCTGGATGTGCTCGGCATGCGAGCGCACGCTGCGCTCGGGGTCGTTGAAATAGATCGGCAGGCGCTGCTCGCCCATCAGGTAGTAGACGCTGCAGATGTTGTGGAAGATGCCGTTCTTGGTGGCGCGCACGATCTCGAGGTGGAACTCGCGGTCTTCCTTGGCCAGGCCCTCGCCGGCGGCGATGCGCTCCTCAGAGGCTTTCAGGATCTCGCGCAGCCGCTCGAAATTCTCCTCGGTGGCGCGTGAGCAGGCAAGCTCGGCGGCCTTGATCTCGTGGATCTTGCGCAGCTCGACCGTTTCGTAGATCTGGATCGGATCGAGCGGCAGGCCGGCGCGGGCGAACAGAGCCAAGGCTTCGACGCTCGCCTGCTTGGTGTCGACATAGATGCCGGATTTGGCGCGGCGCTCGACGATGCGCATGGCCTCGAGAATGGCCAGCGCCTCGCGGATCTGGCCGCGGCTGACCGAGAAATGCTCGGCCAGTTCACGCTCCGACGGCGTGCGGCCCGTCTCCTTGTCCGAACTGGAGAACAGAAAGGCGGCGAGTTCCGCGAGAAGGTTCTTTTCTTTCATCGTCAGCAGCGTTGCGCGTGCGCCTCCAGGAACCGTTCCGAAATTGTGAATCCCAATCCGGGCTTTTCAGGGATCGCTATCATACCGTCCTTCGCTTCGACAGTCTCTTCGACAAGATCGTGGATCATGGGGTTGGCGCCGAGCGAATATTCGATGGTGAAGCTCGCCGGCGACGCCGCGCAGACATGCAGACCGGCAAAGAAGCAGGGCGCGCCGGCCCACAGATGCGGCGCGAAACGCAGGTTGAAGGCGCTGGCGATGGTGCCGATCTTCATCGCCTCGCTGATGCCGCCGCAGAATGCGGGGTCCGGCTGGAAAATGTCGGCCGACTTCAGAACGGCGAGATCGCGGAAAGCGTAGCGGGTCGCCTCGCTCTCGCCGGTAGCGATCGGGATGGTGGACGAGGCTCGTACTTCGGCCAAGCCCGGCTTGTCGTCGGCGATCACCGGCTCCTCGAACCAGGCGAGGTCGAGGTCGCCGGCGAGCTGGATGAAGCGCTTCGCCTCGGCCACCGTATAGGTGCCATGCGCGTCGACCATCAGCTCGACTTCGGGGCCAAGCGCCTCCCTCGCCGCGCGGACGCGGGCGGCGGAGATATGCGGGGCGCCATCCATGGCGCCGATGCGCATCTTCAGCGCCTTGAAGCCGCCCTTGGCGATGTAGGATTGGAGCTGCGCGCCGATGGTCTCGGCCGGCGCCCAGCCGCCGGAAGCGTAGGCCTGCATGCGCTCGACCTTGCGGCCGCCGAGCAGCCGCCAGACAGGCTGGCCAAGCGACTTGCCGAGGATGTCCCAGAGCGCGATGTCGACGGCGCTGATGGCGGCAACGCTCATGCCGCGCCGCGCCAGCTGCGGCATGGCGTGCCCGGCATGGGCCGCGGTGTGGTGGCGCACGCCGTTGTAGAGCATCTCCCAGATGACGCCGATGTCGGCCGGGTCGCGGCCGACGAGCTGCGGCCCAACCTCGTGGTTCAGCATATGGACCAGCGCGCCATAGCTGCCGGCGCTGCCGGCGGCGTTCTTGCCCTCGCCCCAGCCGACCAGGCCGTCATCGGTTTCGACGCGCAGGATGGCGGCGTCGAACGTCGTCACCTGACCGAAATCGCTGCGGTGCTGCTTCGCCGCTGCGATCGGTATGCGAACCCACCAGGCTTGGACCGTCTTGATGCGCATGGCCATCCCCGGCCCCGCCGCCCGTTCGGGCGGAAGGGCGTCTTCCTTTCGACCGGCTATTTGATCAGCGGCAGCAGCGTTTCGGCGGTGATGCGCATCTGGTCGGTGTAGAACTTCTCCGTCAGCACGCTGGAGCCGTGATCCTGGATGAACTTCAGCTGCTCGGGCGAGATGTCGACCGGATGGCGCTCGACCATGTCGGGATAGGGCGCGGCCGGCGTGCGGTCGACGGGGGCCACAAACTCGTTGGTCAGCGCGCCGTCGTAGCCGATCTCCTTCAGCGTGCGCACGATCCGCGGCCAGTCGATCTGGCCGAGGCCGGCGGCGAAGCGGTTGTTGTCGGCGACGTGGAAGTCGAACAGGCGTTTGCCAACCTGGCGGATGGCGTCATAGACGTTAAATTCCTCCATGTGGATGTGATAGGCGTCGAGGCAGACGCCGCATTCCGGGCTGACCGCGTCGGCAAGCGCGAGCGCCTGCGCGCCGCGGTTGAACAGATAGGTCTCGAAGCGGTTGAGCGGCTCGACCGCGACCTTGACGCCGACCTTCTTGGCGTGCGCGAAGCACTCGCGGGTGGCGTCGACCACCCAGCCCCATTCCTCCGCCTCGGTGCCGTCGGGCACCACCTTGCCGACAGTGGCGGGAACCAGCGTGATGATCTCGCCCTCGAGCTCGCTCACCATGGTCAGCACGTCCTTGACGTATTGCACCGAGCGCTCGCGCTGGCCCTGGTCCTTGGCGGCGAGGTTGCGTTCGCCCAGCATCAGCGTCACCGAGCCCCAGCAGCGGATGCCGTGCTCCTTCAAGAGCGCGCGCGTCTCCTTGGTCTTGTACTGCTCGGGCTCGCCGGAAATCTCGATCGACTCATAGCCGAATTTCTTGATGCGCTTCAGCGTCACCTCCAGCGGCTCCGCCCGCATCCAGTTGTGCGTCGAAAGATGCATGGTCTATCCTTCCCAGAATTCGCCTGTCGCGTTCTCCCGCGGCGCTCTCCCGCGGAGCCCGCCGCCAGTTTCCTCCCCAAGGCGTTCCAGCATTTTTTTGGCAAACTGGTTCGACCAATTGGGCCTTTTTGATGGTCTACAGCAATTTCGAATGGACGGCAAGAAGTCGACCAACGCCGCCCGTTTACGAAGTTACCATATTGAATAATATGTCATTTTCCGACCGCGACGGATTGCCGGCGGCGCCGTTTTGCCATGCTCGGCCGCTTGACCAAACAACATTATTTGGTAATACCAGAATTGCGGCGTGTTCAAATCGCCGACATGAAAGACCAAAGAGACTGGCCCCGTCCGCAATCGGCGCTATGCTCGGTCGCGATGAAAAAAGAGGGAGGATGCCGATGCCGTCGACGATGAAGGGTCCCGGTCTGTTTCTGGCGCAGTTCGCGGGCGATGCCGCGCCGTTCAATTCGTTGCCGTCGATCACCAAATGGGCCGCCGGTTTGGGCTACAAGGGCGTGCAGATCCCGACCTGGGACGCGCGGCTGTTCGACCTGGAAAAGGCGGCGACCTCCAAGGCCTATTGCGACGAGGTGAAAGGCATCTGCGCCGATGCCGGCGTCGAGATCACCGAACTGTCGACGCATCTGCAAGGGCAACTGGTGGCGGTGCATCCGGCCTATGACGCGCAGTTCGACGGCTTCGCGCCGGCTTCGGTGCACAACAATCCGAAGGCCAGGCAGCAATGGGCGGTCGAGCAGATGAAGTTCGGCGCCAAGGCGTCGAAGAACCTGGGGCTGAAGGCCTCGGTCTCCTTCTCCGGAGCGCTGGCTTTCCCCTACCTCTACCCATGGCCGCAGCGGCCGGCCGGGCTGATCGAGGAGGCTTTCGCCGAACTCGGCAAACGCTGGAAGCCGATCCTCGACGTCTATGACGAGAACGGCGTCGACATCGGTTACGAAATCCATCCGGGCGAGGATGTGTTCGACGGCGCCACCTTCGAGATGTTCCTCGACGCGGTGGGCGGCCACAAGCGCTGCAACATCAACTACGACCCGTCGCACTTCCTCTTGCAGCAGCTCGACTATCTCGAATTCATCGACATTTACCACGAGCGCATCAAGGCGTTTCACGCCAAGGACGCGGAGTTCAATCCGACGGGGCGGCAAGGCGTCTATTCCGGCTATCAGGGCTGGACCAACCGGGCCGGGCGGTTCCGTTCGCTCGGCGACGGGCAGGTCGATTTCGGCGGCATCTTTTCCAAGCTCACCCAGTACGGCTACGATTCCTGGGCGGTGCTGGAATGGGAATGCTGCCTGAAGCATCCGGAGGATGGCGCCGCCGAAGGCGCGCCCTTCATCCAGCATCACATCATCCGGGTGACGGAGAAGGCGTTCGACGACTTCGCCGGCGGCGCGACCGACAAGAAGGCGCTGCGCGCGATGATGGGAATCTAGTACCGCTTTCCCTCCCCTCGAGGGGAGGGTGGCCCCAAAGGGCCGGGTGGGTCGGCTCGAACTCCACGCCCGGCAACCCCACCCGATCCGCTGCCCGGATCGACCTCCCCTCGAGGGGAGGCAAGCACCAACGAGGGAGACAGGAATGGTCGGCGCATCGAAGTCGGAAACGGGAGGCGGCCCGATCCGCTATGGCATGGTCGGCGGCGGGCAAGGCGCCTTCATCGGCGCGGTGCACCGGATCGCGGCCAGGCTGGACAACGACTTCGTGCTGGTGGCCGGCGCGCTGTCTGCCAACCCGGAACGCGCCAAGGCATCGGCCGCCGAGCTCGGGCTCGATCCGGCGCGCAGCTACGGCTCCTACGCCGAAATGGCCAAGGCCGAGGCGAAGCGGGCCGACGGCATCGAGGCGGTGGCGATCGTCACCCCCAACAACGTGCATGTGCCGGCGGCCAAGGCGTTTCTCGAGGCCGGCATCCACGTCATCTGCGACAAGCCGCTGGCGACCACGCTGGCCGAGGCGAAGAAGCTTGCCGCCCTGGTCGAGAAGACCGGCAAGGTGTTCGTGCTCACCCACAACTACACCGCCTATCCGATGATCAGGCAGGCGCGCGAGATGGTGGCCAAGGGCCAGCTCGGCGACATCCGCATCGTACAGTCGGAATATCCGCAGGACTGGCTGACCGAGGACCTCGCCGCGACCGGCCAGAAGCAGGCGGCGTGGCGCTCCGACCCGAAGCAGGCGGGCGCCGGCGGCGCCCTCGGCGACATCGGCACGCATGCCTACAACCTGGCGCGCTTCGTCTCCGGGCTGGAGCTCGATACGCTGTCGGCCGATCTCGACGCCTTCGTGCCGGGGCGGCAGCTCGACGACAACATCAACGTCATGCTGCGCTTCAAGCCGGTCGGCAAGGCGCATCCGGCCAAGGGCATGATCTGGGCCAGCCAGGTGGCGCCCGGCCACGAGAACGGGCTGAAGCTGCGCATCTACGGCTCGAAGGGCGGGCTGGAATGGGTGCAGGCCGATCCGAACTACTTGTGGTATACGCCGTTCGGCCAACCGAAGCAGCTTTTGACCCGCGCCGGCGCCGGCGCGCTGCCGTCCGCCGGGCGTGTGACCCGTGTTCCCTCGGGCCATCCGGAAGGCTATTTGGAAGGTTTCGCCAACATCTATCAGGAGGCCGCCCGCGCCATCCGCGCGGCGCGCAGGAAGGGCGGCAAGCCGGCAAAGGATGTCGTCTTCCCGACGATTGCCGACGGCGTTGAAGGCATGGCCTTCATCGAGGCCTGCGTGAAGTCGTCGAAGAAGAATGGGGCGTGGACGAAGCTCTAGGGGTGTCGATATTCAGGCGAGGCCGGTCTGCGAACGGCGGCTTCCTGCGCTTCCGGTGCTCGCGTACTTAAGTGCGCTCCGCTCCGGTTCTCGGAAGCCACCGTTCTCGACTCGGCCTGACCTGAATCTCATCCCCCCTTGATCGAAGGTGATGGGGAGGGGTCGATGAAAATCGGCATGTGCATGTTCCTGTGGACGACCAGCGTCTCGAAGAAGCATGAAGCGCTGCTGAGAGACATCAAGGCGACCGGCTTCGACGGCGTCGAAATCCCGGTGTTTTCCGGCGCGCCCGACGACTACAAGAAACTTGGCGAGCTGCTCGATCGCATCGGCCTGGAGCGCACCGCGGTCTCGGCCATGGGCGATCCGGCGATGAACCTGATCTCGGCGGACGCCGCGACGCGCAAGACCGGCATCGACTACATGAAATGGGCGATCGACTGCAGCGCCGCACTTGGCGCGAACAGGCTGAGCGGCCCGCTGCATTCGACGCTCGGCGCCTTTTCCGGCAGCGGCCCGACGGCCGCCGAGAAGAAGCGCTCGATCGCTTCGCAGCGCGCCATCGGCGACCATGCCGGCAAGACGGGGGTGACGATCGGGTTGGAGGCGCTCAACCGCTTCGAATGCTATCTCTTCAACACGATGGACGATTTATCCGAGCATATCGACGTGATCGACCGGCCGCACATCAAGGCGATGTACGACACGTTCCACGCCAACATCGAGGAAGCCGATCCGATCGGCGCCTATACGCGCAATCGCCGGAAGGTCGTCCACATCCACATTTCAGAGAATGATCGCGGCGTGCCGGGCCGGGGCAATATTCCCTGGAAGGAGACGTTCTCGGCCATCCGCAAGAGCGGTTACGACGACTGGCTGACCATCGAATCCTTCGGGCGTTCGCTGAAGGACCTGGCTGCGGCGACCAAGGTTTGGCGGGATTTTGCCGAGACGCCGGAGGCTGTGTATCGGGAGGGGTACCAGCATATCAGGGATGGGTGGAAGAAGGCGGCTTAGAATGGCCGTCCGACGAGCGCCGCGATCCTTCGCGCCCCCCTCTGTCCTGCCGGACATCTCCCCCACAAGGGGGGGAGATTGGCGGCTGCGGCGCTTAGCTCAATTCGGCAACGTAGGAGATTGGCGAAAGCCGTGGTCGTGGCTGATCTCCCCCCAAGTGGGGGAGATGCCCGGTAGGGCAGAGGGGGGCGCTGTCCCGTCGACCTCTCGCAAGATTCTGCTAGCGAGGACTAACCCCGCTCAGCCTGCAGCCTATTATAATCATGCAGCGTGCGGCTGAGCCGGCGACGCAGGAAGTTCGAGATGTTGTCGAAGACGAAGACGACGGCCAGCGTCAGCAGCACCATGTAGAAGACGTTGGCCCAGTTGGAATTGGTGCGCATCGCTTCCCAGAGCTTCAGGCCGATGCCGCCGGCGCCGACGGCGCCGATGATGGTGGCGCCTCTGGTGTTGGATTCCCACTGGTAGAGCGTCTGGCTGATGAAGACCGGCAGCACTTCCGGCAGCACGCCGTAGCGCTGCACCAGCAAGCCATTGGCGCCGGTCGACTGCACGCCTTCGCGCGGCTTGTCGTCGATGTTCTCCAGCGCCTCGGAATAGGTTTTGCCGAGCGTGCCGATCTCGGTGAAGAAGATCGCGGCACTTCCCGCCAACGGGCCGGGTCCGAAGGCGCGGGTGAAGAACAGCGCCCAGATCAGCATGTCGACCGAGCGCATGAAATCGAAGAAGCGTTCCAAGACCTGGCTGAGCAGCCCGCTCGGCGTGATGTTGCGGGCGGCGAAGAAGGCGAGCGGGAAGGCGACGATGCCGCCGAGCAGCGTGCCTAGGAAGGCCATGACGATGGTCTGCAGCAGTTTCGTCCAGACATCGCCATGCTGCCATTGGGCGTTGTTCCAGATGTTGTCGGCGGCAAGCGCGATGTTCGATGTTCCGGGCTTGAGCTCCGGGCCGGAAACCAGCAGCGAAGCCACTTCGCCGGCCGGCTTGCCGAAGAAGGGCGAGCGCGTGTCGAAGACGAAATTCGCCCAGCCGAGGAAGCGCTTGCGCACCTTGACGCGGTCGACGGTGACGCGCACCTCGCCGACGAAGCCCATCCTGGCGACAATTTCGTCGTCATGCGCGGTGATCCAGTCGGGCACCGGGCCCGAGATCACCGGCTTGCCGCCGGTCAGCGACACGGGCACCGTCTGGCCGTTGGCGACAATCACGGCTTTGGTCTTGTCGAAGGTGACGGATTTGGCCGGTCCGTCGATCAGCACGGTGAAGGTGCCGTCCGGGTTCCTGATCACCCAGTCAGGATTGGGGTTCTCGCCAAGCGCTGAGAAGCGCGGATATTTCGGCGTGATCTCCGGCTGGTCGAGGCGAAACTCCGGCTGCAGGTCGTAGCTGATCCATTGCGCCAGAAAGAGCGGCAGGCGCTCCCAGTGCGACTCGCGCAGCACCTGCGGCATGCTGAAGAACCACAGGGCGTAAGCGAGATACAGGACAGTTCCAGCGACCAGGAACAGCGGGCCGAAACGCTGGTAAAGCGGCCGGCGGAAGACGTGCGGGTAGCGCGCCTCGATCGACAGAATGTCGTCGGCGGTTATGGCCATATCAGGCGCTCATCAGGAAGGCCTGCTCGCCGACGAGCTTGCGGCGCAGCCAGGCGGAGAACTGGTCGACGATGAAGATGGTGGTGAACAAGAGCAGCACTAGCGCCAGCGTTTTGGCGCCGAAGCCGCGCGAGATGGAGAGCTTCAGCTCCTCGCCGATGCCGCCGCCGCCGACCGCGCCCATGATCGTCGAGATGCGCACGTTGATCTCGATCCTGAGCAGCGTGTAGGACATGAAATTGGGCAGCACCTGCGGCAGGGCGGCGAAGCGGATGCGCTCGAACCAGTTGGCGCCGACCGCCCGCAAGCCCTCCTCGGCGCGCATGTCGATGTTCTCGTTGATCTCGTAGAACAGCTTGCCCAGCGCGCCGATCGAATGCAGGCCGATGGCGATGATGGCGGCGACCGGGCCGATCGAGACGATGGCCGCGAACAGGCCGGCAATGACGATCTCGGGGAAGGCGCGCAGCAGTTCCATGAAGCGCTTGACGACGAGCCTGAGCGCCGGGCTCGGCGTCAGGTTGCGCGCGGCGATGAAGGAGAAGGGCACGGCGAAGACGAAGCCGACGAAGGTCGAGACCAGCGCCACGTTGACCGTGGTCAGCATCAGCTCGAAATATTCGGGGATGTAGAATCCGCCCCAGACAGGGACGCGGCCGAGCGGGAAATTGAATTCCTGGGTGCCGGTGTCATGCGGCGAGGCGACGTCGAACAGGGCGCGCCAGACGTCGTTCCAGTCCTTGGGAATCAGCCAGCTCAGGAAGTCCAGTATGTGCGGCAGCCGGTCGAGGAAATGGCCGGCATTGGCCTCGTCGGCGAACCACATGGTCGCGCACATGGCGACAAAAAGCAGGCCGACACCGAGGCCGGTGTAAAGCCGGCGCAAGGACGTCTGGCGCCGCCAGGCATCGGCCGCCAGGCGCGTCGCGTCAGAGTGGATTGTCGCTGAGGTCATGATCGGGAGATGCAAAAGGGGCGGCGTTTTTTGGCGCCGCCCCTTTTCCTGATGCCGTCAGCCGCCGATGGCGGCTTTGCGGGCTTCGACGATGACGTTGTAGAAGTCCGGCTTGACCGGAACGTAGCCGGTGAAGTCGCCGCCCTCGACGCCCTCGAAGCAGGGCTTGTCCTTCGTCGGCAGCGCGGTGAAGAACGCGGTCAGCTTGGCCTTCATGTCGTCGCCGAGCGCGGTGCGCACGACCAGCGGGCCGTTCGGGATCAGGCCGGAGCGCCAGACCTCGACGAAGTCGTTCGGGTCGACGGCGCCCTTGGCGACTTCCTTGTGGAAGGTGCCGGAGGTGTAGCCGTTCTTGAAATCGCCGATGCCGGAGGAATCGTCCACCGCGACGTCGACCTTGCCGTCGCGGACGGCGAGAACGTTGTTCTCGTGGCCGCCATTGAACTGGGTCGAGGCGAAGAAGGCTTCGTTCGACTGGCCGGTGTCCTTAGGGATCTGGGTCAGCGGGATCAGGTAGCCGGAGGTCGAGTCCGGATCGGCATAGCCGAGCTTCTTGCCCTTGGCCGACTTGATGTCGGTGATCCCCGACGACTTCAACGCCAGGCCGATCGAATAATAGCCGGTGGCGCCGTCGGTCTGCTGGGTGGTGAGGATCGGGGTGACCGCCTTCGGGTCCTTGATGTAGACGCTGGCATAGCCGGAAGCGCCGAGCTCGGCGAAGTCGAGCGTGCCGCCGAGCAGGCCCTGGATGACGCCGTCATAGTCGGCGGCCGGGAACAGCGAGACCTTCTCGAAGCCGAATTCGGCCTTCAAATGGTCGGCCAGGCACTGGTAGTTGCGCAGCCGGTCCGTCTCGTTCTCGCCACCGAGGATGCCGACGCGGAATTCCTTGACGTCGGCGGCATGAGCGGCGCTCGTCGCGATGGCGAGCAGTGATACGGCGCCAAAAACCATCTTCCTAAACATTTGGATCTCTCTCCTGTTGTTCCGGCCTCGCGCCGGCGACGTTCGAATTTTGACAGCTGCCTTTGACGCGGGCGGGCGATCCGGGTTGCTCGTTTGCTTGGCCATGATCCTTGCCGAACCGGTTGCCGCTCTTCGTCAGCGTGGACGGTTCGAAAGCATCGACTAGTAGCCGGGGAATGCGGGCTCGAGCGGTCCGGCGGATGCGGTGATCTTCGGCTTGAAGGTGACGCTGGTCGACGTGATGGCCTCGGAGATATCGGCGCCATTCGCATCCGCGCCATAGACGAGGCGCACGGCGTCGCGGTCGAGATCCTCGGGCGCGCCATCGAACACGACCTTGCCGGCGGCCATCCCGATGATGCGGTTGCAATAGGCCCGCGCCGTGTCCAGCGTGTGCAGATTGGTGATGACGGTGATGCCTTCGCGTAGGTTGATGTCCTGCAGCGAGTCCATCACCACCTTGGCGTTGAGCGGGTCGAGCGAGGCGATCGGCTCGTCGGCGAGCAGCACCCTCGGCTGTTGCATCATGGCGCGCGCGATCGCCACGCGCTGCTGCTGGCCGCCGGACAGCGTGCCAGC